>NZ_JBHYTK010000025.1:20479-30188 GCF_042749255.1 Streptomyces sp. NPDC059524
CCGGGGGTGTGGCGCCTAACGCGCGGGCAATAGCCGGGGCAACGGGGCGGCCCGCCGGGGGAACGGCGGAAGGCCCGGGGCGGGCCCGCACGGGCCCTTCTCGCGACGTTCGGCTCGCTCGCGCGGACCGTCAGACGGCGACCAGGTCGCAGACGAAGATCAGCGTCTCGCCCGGGGCGATGCGGCCGCCACCGGCGCCGCGCTCGCCGTACGCGAGGTGCGAGGGGATCGTCAGCTCACGACGGCCGCCGACCTTCATGCCCTGCACGCCCTGGTCCCAGCCCGCGATGACCTGGCCGGCACCGAGCTGGAACTCCAGCGGGTTGCCGCGGTTCCAGGAGGCGTCGAACTCCTCGCCGGTGGAGAAGGCCACGCCCACGTAGTGGACCTTGACGAAGTCGCCGGCCTTGGCCACGGCGCCGTCGCCCTCCCAGATGTCCTTGATCTGGAGGTCCGCCGGCGGCTCGCCGACCGGGAAGTCGACCTCGGGCTTGTCGATGCTCACGTGTAGTGCTCCTGCTGGTTGGCTGTCGGACAACCGGGACAGTCTGCCACTGTCGCGGGGGTCAGTGCGCGGCGAGGATGTCCACGACGAAGACGAGCGTGGAGTTGGCCGGCAGGGCCTTGCCCTGGTCCTTCTCGCCGTAGGCCTGCTCCGGCGGGATCACCAGCAGGACGCGGTCGCCCACGTGCTTGCCGACGATGCCCTTGTCCCAGCCCTGGATGACCTGGCCCTGCCCGATGGGCGTGGTGAACGGCTGGCCGCCGCGGTTCCAGGAGGAGTCGAACAGCTCGGCCTTCGCCTTGCCCTCGTTGATCTTCCAGGCGGCACCGCTGTACTGCATGCTGACCGTCTGGCCGTTCTTGATCTCGGCGCCCTTGCCCTTGATGAGGACCTGGTCGACGAGCTTCTTCGGCGGGTCGTTCTTCGGGACGGAGATCGTGGCCGGCTTCTCCTCGTCGGCCTTGATCTGCGGCAGGTCGGACGGGATCGCGGCCTGCGTGCCCTCGACCTTCTTCGGGACGACCTTGCCGACGTCGACCGCGAAGACCAGCGTGTCCTCGCCCGAGACGCCCGCCTGCGGGTTGCCCTGGGGGCCGAAGCCGGCGGCCGGCGGCGCCACGACGAGCACCCGGCTGCCTTCCTTCTGCCCCACCACGGCCTGCGCGAACGCCGGCAGCTGGCCCTCGGCGCCGGCGGTCACCATCTGGTCGCCGCCGCCCTGCTTGCCGTACGTGGTGCCGAGGTCCTTGCCGCCCTTCCAGACCTTGCCGGTGAAGTTCATCGTCACCAGGTCGTTCTTCTTGACCTCGGCGCCGTCGCCCTCGGAGAGCGTGTGCACGACGAACTTGCCGCTCGGGTCGCCCTTGGGCAGCGTGATGGACGCCTTCTTGCCGACGTCACCGGCGACCTTCGGCATCGGGTTCGCGGTGTCGACGGGCTTGGGCACCTCGGCCGACTTCGGCGCGGAGGAGGAGTCCGCCTTGTCCGCCGAGTCCTTCTTGCCGTCGTCGCTGCCACAGGCCGCCGCGGTCAGCGCCAGTGCCGGCACGATCAGTAGAGCTGCAAGTCGCCGTCGCACAGTGATCCTCATGTCGCTCGAATACGGTCCGGCCACTCTAGGCCCTCGGGCAACTGTGCCACGGGCAGCGGAAGGGCCCCGTACGAATGATTCGCACGGGGCCCTTCCTGAACGCCTCGAACACCCCTTTGGGGGGTGTTCCGCGGCGGATCTTCACGCCGGTCCTACATACCGGCGATCAGCTTCTCCACCCGGTCGTCCACGCTGCGGAACGGGTCCTTGCACAGCACGGTGCGCTGCGCCTGGTCGTTCAGCTTCAGGTGGACCCAGTCGACCGTGAAGTCGCGGCGCTGTTCCTGGGCGCGCCGGATGAAGTCGCCGCGCAGTCGCGCGCGCGTGGTCTGCGGGGGCACGGACTTGCCCTCGAAGATCTTCAGGTCGTTGCAGATGCGGGCGGCCTGGCCCTTCCTCTCCAGGAGGTAGTAGAGACCACGACGGCGGTGGATGTCGTGGTAGGCGAGGTCTATCTGCGCGACCCTCGGGTGCGACATGGTCATGTTGTGCTTGGCCCGGTACCGCTCGATGAGCTTGTACTTCATGACCCAGTCGATCTCGGTGCCGATGCGGTCGAGGTCCTCCGCCTCGATCGCGTCGAGCGTGCGGCCCCACAGCTCGAGGACCTGGTCCACGGTGCCGGTGCGGATGCCCCGGCGCTCGCAGAAGTCCACGGCCTTCTCGTAGTACTCGCGCTGGACCTCCAGGGCGGAGGCCTCGCGGCCGCTGGCCAGGCGGACCTTGCGGCGGCCCGTGATGTCGTGGCTGACCTCGCGGATGGCCCGGATCGGGTTCTCCAGGGTCAGGTCGCGCATCACCGTGCCGGCCTCGATCATGCGCAGCACGAGGTCGGTGGCACCGACCTTGAGGAGCATGGTCGTCTCGGACATGTTCGAGTCGCCGACGATGACGTGCAGCCGGCGGTAGCGCTCGGCGTCCGCGTGCGGTTCGTCGCGGGTGTTGATGATGGGCCGGGAGCGCGTCGTCGCGGAGCTGACGCCCTCCCAGATGTGCTCGGCGCGCTGGCTCACGCAGTACACCGCGCCGCGCGGCGTCTGCAGCACCTTGCCCGCGCCGCACAGCAACTGACGGGTGACCAGGAAGGGGATGAGAATGTCCGCGAGTCGCGAGAACTCCCCGTGCCGTGCCACCAGGTAATTCTCGTGGCAGCCGTAGGAGTTTCCCGCCGAGTCGGTGTTGTTCTTGAACAGATATACGTCGCCTGCGATTCCCTCCTCGTGCAGGCGGCGTTCGGCGTCGACGAGCAGGCCTTCCAGAATGCGCTCGCCCGCTTTGTCGTGGGTGACCAGCTCGGTCACGTTGTCGCATTCGGGTGTTGCGTATTCCGGATGCGAACCCACGTCCAGATACAGGCGTGCGCCGTTCCGCAGAAAGACATTGCTGCTGCGGCCCCATGACACGACACGGCGGAAGAGGTACCGCGCCACCTCGTCAGGAGACAGGCGTCGCTGTCCCCTGAACGTGCATGTGACGCCGTACTCGTTCTCCAGCCCGAAAATGCGGCGGTCCATGACTGAACATTACGCCCGATCCCCCGAGCTGAAACGGGGTTGGACGGCACGGTTCGGATCATTTTCGGATGAGAGCGCGACACGCCCGGACGCGTGCGGCGCGCTCAGGACCCGCCCGGTGGCCAGCAGGACGAGCAGCGCCAGGGCGCCGGTGACGGCCGGCACGGCGAAGCCCCAGCGGGTGCCGCCCCATTCGACGACGGGGCCCGCGACGGCTGTACCCACGCTCGCGCCCACCGTGAAGGTCGTCACGAGCCACGAGAACGCCTCGGTGACCGTCCCGCGCGGGGCGTGCCGGTCCACGACGATGAACGCGCAGGCGATGCAGGGCGCGAGGAACACGCCCGCGACCGCCGTCAGCGCCACCATGGCCACCGGGCCGGGCACGATCGCCAACGGCACGTAGAACAGCGCCAGAAGCGCCACCAGCCACCGAAGTCGCCCCTCGGGAGCCCCACTCCACTGCCGCGCGCCGTAGACCGCGCCGCCGACGAGCGCGCCGAGGCCGAGCGCGGCCATCATCCAGCCGTACACGGCGTCACCTCCGTTGCCGTCCGCGTACGAGACACCCGCCACCGTGATGGAGCCGAGCGCGAGCCCGATGAACAGGAAGGCGGCGAGCAGCGCCAGCAGGCCCGGTGAACGCAGGGCGCCCAGCCAGTGGGCCTCGCGGGGCGCGCTGCGCCACGCGCGCGAGGGCTTCGACAGCACTACGGAGAGGGCGCCGAGCACACCGATCACGTTGAGGACGACGAGCGCGGCCTGCGCGGACCACAGCGACACACACACGGTCACCAGGAGCGGGCCGACCGTGAACATGACCTCCTGCGCGATGGCGTCCATGGCGTACGCCACGTGCACCTGTTCCTCGCGCGGCAGCACACTCGGCCACAGTGCGCGCAGCCCGCCCTCCAGCGGAGGTGTGAACAGGCCGGCCGCCGCCACCGCGAGATACGCGACCACGGGGGTGTCCGTGCCCACGAGCGCGAAGACGGTCATCGCCAGCGCCGACAGGACGGCCGCGGGCAGCTGCACCTTCGGCTGGCCCCGCAGATCCACCAGACGGCCGAGCACCGGCTGCCCCACGGCATTGGCCACGCCGTACACCGCGGCCAGCGCTCCGGCCAGGCTGTAGGTGCCGCCCTCCTCACGCACGAACAGCACGATCGCGATCGCCGCGATCGCGTTCGGCAGCCTGCCCACCAGGGTGCCCGTCAGCAGCCGCATCGCGTGCCGCGCCCTGAGGATCTCCGCATAACCCGCGGCCATCGCCCCGCCCTCACCTGAAGTTTTACGTATAACGTCGTGACGTCATACGTACCACGCACCCGGCCCCGACAGCCACCCGCTACCGTCGTGAACCGGACCAGGCCGGACCAGGAACGACACGGAGGCACCAGTGACCAGCGGCACCGAGGGCCCGGCGACCACCCGCCCCACCAGCCGGGACGTGGCCCGCGCGGCCGGCGTCTCCCAGGCCGCCGTCTCCCTCGTCATGGGCGACAAATGGCGCGGCCGCGTCGCCGCCGGCACCGCCGAGCGCGTCCGCGACGCCGCGCGACAGCTCGGCTACCGGCCGAATCTCGCCGCCCGCAGCCTCCGCATGGGCCGCACCCGCACCGCGCTCCTGGTCGTCCCGGCGCTCACCAACGAGTTCTTCGCCGGGGTGTACACGGGCGCCGCCCGCGTCGCCGCCGAGCACGACTTCGGCGTCGTCCTGTACCCCTCCCCCGAGGGCACGGGCCCCGCGCGCGACCCCTTCCCGTCCTCTCAGGCAGCCCTCGACGGCATCCTCGCCTCCTCCATGGCCGCCGACGCCGTCACCACCCTGCGCGGTGACGGCCTCCCGCTCGTCATGCTCGACAGCGACCCCGGCGACCCCGCCACCACCACCGTGAACCTCGACCTGCCCGACGGCGTCCGGCAGCTCACCGAACACCTCCTCGGCCTCGGCCACCGCCACTTCCTGCACCTCGCCTCGGCCGTCGACTCCTGGACCTTCGACGTCCGCGCCCGCGAACTCGCCGCCCGCACCCGGCAGGTGCCCGGCACCACCCTGCGCACCGTCCGCTCCCCCTTCACCGTCGAGGGCGCCCAGGACGCCGCCGAGCGGGCCCTGCGCACCAGCGGCCTCCGGACACCCACCGCGATCGTGTGCGACGACGACAAGATCGCCGCCGGCGCCTGCAAGGCCGCCCGCCGCGTCGGCCTGCGCGTCCCCGACGACCTGTCCGTCACCGGTTTCGACGACCTCTCCCTGGCCACGGCCCTCGAACCGGAACTCACCACCGTGCGCCTGCCCGCCGAGGACTTCGGCGCCCGCGGCATGGCCGCGCTCCTCGCCGTGCTCGACGACCGCACCCCGGACACCACTCCCCTGTCCGTCCGACTCGTCCCCCGCGGCTCCACCGCGCCGCCGCCGCGCACCGCCGCCCCCTGACACACGTGTGCCCCGGCCGGTCACGGACCGGTCGGGGCACACCTCTCGAAGAGGAACCCGCGCGCTACGCCTCCGAGCCGCCGTCGGAGTCGGAGGACGTGTCGTCGGACACGGCCTCGGACGCCGCCTTCGACACCTCCGCCGCGCCCTCGGCCGTCAGCAGCCGCTCCAGCTGCCGCCCGGCGATCCGCTTGAACTTGCGCTGCTGCGGCCGCGTACGGTCCAGGACAGCCACTTCCAGGCGCTCCGCGGGGATCTCCCGCTCACTCCCGTTCGTGTCCCTCGACAGGGCCTGCACCGCCAGCTTGAGCGCCTCGGACAGCGTCATGCCGTCCTGGTGGCGCTGGTCCAGGAAGGTACTGATCTGCTCCGCGTTGCCGCCCACCGCCACCGAGCCGTGCTCGTCGACGATCGAGCCGTCGTGCGGCAGCCGGTAGATCTGGTCGCCCTCGGCGGACTCGCCCACCTCGGCGACGACCAGCTCCACCTCGTACGGCTTCTCGCCCGCGCTGGAGAAGATCGTGCCCAGTGTCTGGGCGTACACGTTCGCCAGGCCACGGGCCGTCACGTCGTCGCGGTCGTAGGTGTATCCGCGCAGGTCCGCGTACCGGACACCGCCGATCCGCAGGTTCTCGTACTCGTTGTACTTGCCGGCGGCCGCGAAACCGATGCGGTCGTAGATCTCGCTGAACTTGTGGAGTGCACGGGACGGGTTCTCGCCGACGAACACGATGCCGTCGGCGTACTGCAGCACCACCAGGCTGCGACCGCGCGCGATGCCCTTGCGCGCGTACTCCGCGCGGTCGGCCATCGCCTGCTGGGGAGAGACATAGAACGGTGTCGACACCGGCTATCCGTCCCTTTCTGTCAGTGACTCAGTGAATGGGATCGGCTCAGAGCAGGGCGGCGCGGGGGCCGTCCGGCTGCTCGAGGCGCCGCTCCAGGATCGAGCGGGCGATCGCGGACGACTCCTCCTCCGACAGCCTCCGGAACCCGTCCTCCGTGATCACGGTGACGATCGGGAAGATCCTGCGGGCCATGTCGGGTCCGCCCGTCGCCGAGTCGTCGTCCGCGGCGTCGTACAGCGCCTGGACGACCAGCGTCGTCGCCTGGTCCTCCGTCAGATCGTCGCGGTAGAGCTTCTTCATCGCCCCGCGCGCGAAGACCGAACCGGAACCGGTCGCGGCGTACCCGTGCTCCTCACTGCGCCCGCCCGTCACGTCGTACGAGAAGATGCGGCCCTTCGCGCGGTCGACGTCGAAGCCGGCGAAGAGGGGCACGACCGCGAGTCCCTGCATCGCCATGCCGAGGTTCGACCGGATCATCGTGGACAACCGGTTCGCCTTGCCCTCCAGCGACAGCTGGGCGCCCTCGACCTTCTCGAAGTGCTCCAGCTCCAGCTGGAAGAGCTTCACCATCTCCACCGCCAGACCGGCGGTTCCCGCGATGCCGACGGCCGAGTACTCGTCCGCCGGGAAGACCTTCTCGATGTCGCGCTGCGCGATGACGTTGCCCATCGTGGCTCGCCGGTCACCGGCGAGCACGACGCCGCCGGGGAACGTCACGGACACGATCGTCGTGCCGTGCGGGGCCTCGATGACGCCCTGGGTCGGCGGCAACTGCCGGTTCCCCGGCAGCATTTCGGGCTGGTGCTCGGCCAGGAAGTCCATGAAGGACGACGAGCCGGGCGTCAGGAAGGCAGCCGGCAGACGCCCGGTGCTACGAGGGTTGGCTTCCACGCGTTTCCTTCCGGGTAGGCGGCGGCTCGGTTCACCGCGTCGGGGGTGTCCCCCAACTGGCCGAGGCCGGTGTTGCAGTTGAAGTTGAAGCACAGTACGCCAGGGACCCTACCCGTCTCACGGCGGTGATCCACATGTACTGCCGAGGCATCCGGGAACGGCACGTGCGGCCCGGCCCGGCCGCGCCGCACGCAACGTTTCACCTGAAGCTCGCTCGACACAGAACACACCTCGCCTTCGATGTGAAGGCGAGAGGCGACTACTGGCCGCCCTTCTGGACGAAGGAGCGCACGAAGTCCTCTGCGTTCTCCTCGAGGACATCGTCGATCTCGTCCAGGACCGAGTCGACGTCGTCGCTCAGCTTCTCCTGGCGCTCCTTGAGGTCCTCGGAGCCCTGGGCCTCCTGAGCCTGCTCCTCGACCTCCTCAGTGGAGCGTGTCGCCTTCTGCTGCCCGCCGCCGGTGTCCTTGGTTGCCATGTCCAGCTCACCCCGCTCGGTTCGAGATTCAGCTCGTTCGTGATGATCAGACCCTACAAGTCCGGTCCGACATCGGCCCCGCAGTTTCTTCAACGTACGGGGCCCACCTCTGTGATTCCCCGGCGCCCGCCGTTTCAGCCGCCGGACAGGACGCGGACCAGATCTTCCGCCGTGCGGCAGCGGTCCAGCAGCTCCTTCACGTGGTTACGCGTTCCGCGAAGCGGTTCCAGGGTTGGGACCCGCTGGAGCGAGTCGTGGCCCGGCAGATCGAAGATCACCGAGTCCCAGGAGGCCGCGGCGACGTCGTCCGCGTACTGCTCCAGGCAGCGGCCGCGGAAATAGGCCCTGGTGTCCTCCGGAGGCTTCGTACGCGCCCTGTCGACCTCGGACTCGTCCAGGAGGCGCTTCATCCTCCCGCGGGCCGCCAGACGGTTGTACAGGCCCTTCTCGGCCCGCACGTCGGCGTACTGGAGGTCCAGGAGGTGGAGCTTCGCGGCGTCCCAGTCCAGGTCGTCGCGGCGCCGGTAGCCCTCCATGAGCTCCCGCTTCGCCACCCAGTCCAGCTCGCCGGCCAGGCTCATCGGGTCGGACTCCAGCCGCCCCAGGACGTCCTCCCAGCGGCTGAGGACGTCCTTGGTCTGGTCGTCCGCGTCCGCGCCGTAGCGCTCCTCGACGTACTTCCTGGCCAGCTCGTAGTACTCCATCTGGAGCTGCACCGCGGTGAGTGTGCGGCCGCTGCGGAGCGTGATCAGGTGCTGCAGGTCCGGGTCGTGGGAGACCTGGTGCAGGGTGCGCACGGGCTGGTCGACGGCCAGGTCCACGGCAATGAAGCCGTCCTCGATCATGGCCAGGACCAGGGACGTCGTGCCGAGCTTGAGGTAGGTCGAGATCTCGGAGAGGTTCGCGTCGCCGATGATCACGTGGAGCCGGCGGTACTTCTCGGCGTCCGAGTGCGGCTCGTCGCGGGTGTTGATGATCGGGCGCTTGAGCGTGGTCTCCAGGCCCACCTCGACCTCGAAGTAGTCCGCGCGCTGGCTGAGCTGGAACCCGTGCTCGTGGCCGTCCTGGCCGATGCCCACGCGGCCCGCGCCGGTCACGACCTGGCGGGACACGAAGAACGGCGTGAGGTGCCGCACGATGTCCGAGAAGGGGGTCTCCCGCTTCATCAGGTAGTTCTCGTGCGTCCCGTAGGAGGCGCCCTTGTTGTCGGTGTTGTTCTTGTAGAGGTGGATCGGCTGGGCGCCGGGCAGCTGGGCGGCCCGCTCGGCGGCCTCGGCCATGATCCGCTCGCCGGCCTTGTCCCACAGGACCGCGTCGCGCGGGTTGGTGATCTCCGGAGAGCTGTACTCGGGGTGGGCGTGGTCGACGTAGAGGCGCGCGCCGTTGGTCAGGATGACGTTGGCGAGGCCGATGTCCTCGTCGGTGAGCTGGCTGGAGTCGGCGTTCTCCCGGGCGAGATCGAAGCCCCGGGCGTCCCGCAGCGGGTTCTCCTCCTCGAAGTCCCAGCGGGCCCGGCGGGCGCGGTGCATCGCGGCCGCGTAGGCGTTGACGATCTGGGACGAGGTGAGCATGGCATTGGCATTGGGGTGGCCGGGGACGGAGATTCCGTACTCCGTCTCGATGCCCATTACTCGCCGTACGGTCATGCGGCCCTCCTTGCCCGGCGGCGCCCTCGGTCGGGGGCGTCGCTCAAGTCCTCCGCTGGTTCTCCGGTGCGTGTGCGGTGCCCGTCCCCGCACGGCGCGACTCGGCGGCATGGAAGAGCCTAGAACGCCTTTGCGCTGGTGGGGAGATCATTTGCGTCATTGCTTCGCTCCGACGTCGGGCGGGTTCTTCCGGGACAATGCGCCCGGAAAACAGTGGGGTGGGGGGGGGGCGGGGGGGGGCCCCCCCCCCCCCCCGCCTTTGAAGGTATTGTTGGGGGTGAGGCCCCGCGGGGCGTG
>NZ_JBHYTK010000025.1:30198-68075 GCF_042749255.1 Streptomyces sp. NPDC059524
CCGTGCGACGGCCGACCTCGGGCCCCCCGAGGAGTACCCGCCGCAGAAGCCGGCACAGGCCGGACCCCCGCCCGCCGCGCCGGCGCCCCCCCGCCGCCCCGCCGGCCGGCACCCCGCGGCCGCCGCCCCCCCCCCCCCACCCTGCTTTTTACAGGTACTGTCCGGTGTTCGCCACCGTGTCGATGGAGCGTCCGGTGTCCGCGCCCTGCTTTCCGGTGACCAGGGTGCGGATGTACACGATCCGCTCGCCCTTCTTTCCGGAGATCCGGGCCCAGTCGTCCGGGTTGGTGGTGTTCGGAAGGTCCTCGTTCTCCTTGAACTCGTCGATGCAAGCCTGGAGGAGATGGGCGACCCTGAGGCCCTTCTGGTTCTGCTCGAGGAAGGCCTTGATGGCCATCTTCTTGGCGCGGCCGACGATGTTCTCGATCATTGCGCCGGAGTTGAAGTCCTTGAAGTAGAGGACTTCCTTGTCGCCATTCGCGTACGTGACTTCGAGGAAGCGGTTCTCCTCGGATTCCGCGTACATGTGCTCCACGGCCGTCTGGATCATGGCGTGGACCGTGGCGGCCTTGTCGCTGCCGTGCTCACCGAGGTCGTCGGTGTGCAGCGGGAGGCGCTCGGTGAGGTACTTGCCGAAGATGTCCTTGGCGGCCTCGGCGTCCGGGCGCTCGATCTTGATCTTCACGTCGAGCCGGCCGGGGCGCAGGATGGCGGGGTCGATCATGTCCTCGCGGTTCGAGGCACCGATCACGACCACGTTCTGCAGGCCCTCCACGCCGTCGATCTCGGCGAGCAGCTGCGGGACGATGGTGTTCTCCACGTCCGAGCTGACGCCGGATCCGCGGGTGCGGAAGAGGGACTCCATCTCGTCGAAGAAGACGATGACGGGGGTGCCCTCGCTGGCCTTCTCGCGCGCTCGCTGGAAGACGAGGCGGATCTGGCGCTCGGTCTCGCCGACGTACTTGTTGAGGAGCTCGGGGCCCTTGATGTTGAGGAAGTAGCTCTTGCCCTGCGCCTGTCCGGTCACTTCCGCGACCTTCTTGGCGAGGGAGTTGGCGACCGCCTTGGCGATGAGCGTCTTGCCGCATCCGGGGGGCCCGTACAGGAGGACGCCCTTGGGCGGGCGCAGTTCGTGCTCCTTGTAGAGGTCCGGGTAGAGGTAGGGGAGCTCGACCGCGTCGCGGATCAGCTCGATCTGGTTGCCCAGGCCGCCGATCTGCTCGTAGCCGATGTCCGGGACCTCTTCGAGGACCAGTTCCTCCACTTCGCTCTTCGGTACGACTTCGTAGACATAGCCGGATCGGGGTTCGAGAAGAAGGGCGTCGCCGGGGCGGATGGTGATGCCGCGGAGCGGTTCGGCGAGCCGTACCACCCGCTCCTCGTCGGTGTGCCCGGTCACGAGGGCGCGCTCGCCGTCCTCGAGGATCTCCTTGAGGGTGACGATGTCGCCGACGCTCTCGAACTCCATGGCCTCGACCACGTTGAGTGCTTCGTTGAGCATCACTTCCTGGCCACGCCTGAGCTCTTCGAGCTCGACGCTCGGGCTCACGTTCACCCGGAGCTTGCGGCCGCCGGTGAAGATGTCGGCGGTGCCGTCCTCGTTGGCCGAGAGGAAGACTCCGAAGCCGGCCGGCGGCTGTGCGAGCCGGTCGACCTCCTCCTTGAGGGCCACGATCTGGTCGCGGGCCTCACGGAGCGTGTTGGCGAGCCGCTCGTTCTGGGCGGACACGCCTGCCAGGTTCGTCTGCAACTCGACGATCCGCTCTTCGAGAATCCTCGTATGACGCGGAGAGTCGGCGAGCTTGCGCCGCAGGACGGCGATTTCCTGCTCGAGATAGGCAATCTGACCGGCGGGGTCGTCGGACCCTCGTCCCGGGCGGATGCCGCGGTTGATGTCGTCGTCGTGGGCTGCCACGGTCCTCACCTCCTCCAAGGGGAGCTGGACGCTTCCAGACCCTACCTGGGCGGGTGTCGATTGAAACCCCTAGATCACAAAGACGTCGGGGTGTGTCCGATCTTCACCCTTGCGCTCTCCCTCACGCCAGGGGAATACCCACCCATGAAGATCCGAAAGCCGGTGGTTATAGGCTCGACACCGTTCAACACCCGTCAGGCCTGGCCCGACTTGCTCCGGCGAGGTCGGTTTTTCCCGGGCCGCGACGCAGGAAACGGCAGGAGACATGACCGTGCAGCAAGAGGCCGTATCCGGCACCGGAGCGGGCGTTCCCCTGGAGGTGTGGATCGATCAGGATCTGTGCACCGGGGACGGGATCTGCGCCCAGTACGCGCCCGAGGTCTTCGAGCTGGACATCGACGGGCTCGCGTATGTGAAGAGCGCGGACGACGAGCTGCTCACGGAGCCGGGTGTGACCACGCCGGTGCCGTTGCCGCTGCTCACGGACGTGGTGGCGTCGGCGAACGAGTGCCCGGGCGACTGCATCCACGTGCGCCGGGTCGCGGACGGCGTCGAGGTGTACGGGCCGGACGCCGACTGAGCGCCTTGTATGTGTGAGGGGCCCCGCCCGCCGGAGTGACCGGTGGACGGGGCCCCTTTTCGCGCGGGGAGCGCGTCAGACGCTGCGGGCCTCGGCGGGGGTGGAGCGGACGAACGAGCCGCCCTTCCACTGCCACTTGGCCTTGTCGTGGACGTCGGGGCGGTAGCGCGGGACGTCGGGGGACGAGTAGCCGTCGAGGTTCGCGGTGACGGCTCCGTCGCGTACGGTCACGTCGCTCGCGGTGTAGCTGTCCTTGGGGTCGACGAGGGTGGCGACGACCCGGGCGGCGGAGCCCGCGGGCTGGGTGAGGACGTAGACGCCGTCGGGCGGGGTGCCGGAGCCGGCGTCGCAGCGGACTACGGCGACGGTCTCGGGTCTGCCGTCGCCGTCGAGGTCACCGGTGGCCTTCGCGCGGACGAGGGCCTTGACCGGGCCGCACTCGATCGGGAAGTCGACGGCCGAGGGGTCGGGCGGGGCGACCGCGTGCGCCTTGGCGGTGACGTGCTCGCCGCCGCCCGTCGGTGCGGCGGTGGCGGAGTCCGGCTGCAGGAAGCCGGAGGCCGCGACGACCGCGGCGACGGCGGCCGCGGTGGCCAGCCAGTGGATGGGACGGGTGGTGGTGTGCGCCAGTTCCGGGACGGCGGGTTGCTGCACTAGGAGTGTCTCCTGTGAGGGCTGTGCCGGTGGGGGTGGCCAGCATCGTGCCACAGGTCACAGTGCGGGGGAACGGCGGGGTCCGCCGTTTCTTCGCGGCTGTACGCGAGGGTGGTGCTGCCGCTGGGTCAACGTACGGACGCCGCCGTCCAGTTCCCGTGCGGTGCGGGGAACTCGACGGCGGCGCCGGTGCGTTGTGCGGTCGTACGGGGTGGGGTCAGCGGCCGCGGGCTCCGCCGTCGGCGTTGGGACCGTCGTAGTCCTCGCCGTAGGCGCCCTTGGCGGGGCGGCGGCGGCGCATGGGCGGCTCGACGCCGTCCGCGAGGCGGCGGGCGGTGAGGAGGAAGCCGGTGTGGCCGATCATCCGGTGGTCGGGGCGGACCGCGAGGCCCTCCACGTGCCAGTTGCGGATCATCGTCTCCCAGGAGGTCGGCTCGTTGAAGCAGCCGATCTCGCGGATGGACTCGACGGTGCGCGCGAGCTGGGTGGTGGTGGCCACGTAGCAGCAGAGGATGCCGCCGGGGACGAGCGCCTTGGAGACGACGTCGAGGCATTCCCAGGGGGCGAGCATGTCGAGGATGACGCGGTCGACGTCGGCGTCGGACAGGTTGTCCTGGAGGTCGCCGACGGTGAGCTGCCACGCGGGGTGGGGGCCGCCGAAGTAGCGCTCGACGTTGCCCTTCGCGATCTCGGCGAAGTCCTCGCGGCGCTCGTAGGAGTGCAGCATGCCGTCGTCGCCGATGGCGCGCAGCAGGAAGCTGCTGAGCGAGCCGGAGCCCACGCCCGCCTCGACGACGCGGGCGCCGGGGAAGATGTCCGCGAAGGCCAGGATCTGCCCCGCGTCCTTGGGGTAGACCACGGCGGCACCGCGGGGCATGGACAGGACGTAGTCGGGGAGCAGGGGGCGCAGCGCGAGGTAGGCGACGTTTCCGGTGGTGCGGACAACGCTGCCCTCGGGTGCGCCGATCAGCTCGTCGTGCGGGAAGGAACCCTTGTGGGTGTGGAAGTTCTTTCCCTCTTCGAGCGTGAACGTGTAGTGGCGGCCCTTGGGGTCGGTCAGCTGAACCTGGTCCCCGACCTTGAAGGGCCCGCGGCGGCGGGCGGCACCGGTCGGTTCGGACATGTGAACAGACTACCGGGCCCGGCGCGGGCCGCCGACCACGCGGGTTCCCTGTACGGCTCTACGAGGGCCTGGCCATGGCCTTGACGAAGGCGCGCTCCACGTCGGCGGCGGACAGGACGCCGTAGATGGCGCCGTTGTCCTCGACGACGAGGTACTCGGTGGCGGGGGTGGCCCGGAGGGTGTCGAGGAGGTCCTCGCCGGCGAGCTCGGCGGAGACGCGCATGCCGTCGGTGAGGTCCTGGGCGAGGCCGCTGACGGCGACCCAGGGGCGGCGGTGTTCGGGGACGCCGACGATGGCGGCCTCGCGGACCAGGGAGCGGGGTTCGCCGTCGGCGTCGACGACGACGAGGGCGCGGGCGCCCGCCTCGTTGGCCCGGCGGAGGGCTTCGGAGAGGGGGGTGGCGGGCTCGACGGGGACGGCGCGGCGGGTCAGGGTACGGGCGCGCAGTTCGGGGAGGTGCTCGCGCAGGCGGGCCATGCGCAGGCTGTTGCCGGCGCCGGTCCAGATGATCGCGGCGAGGATCGCGGCGAGCAGCGCGTCCAGGACGGTGTCCATGCCGCTGACGTCCTCGGCGTCCGGGCCGAGGGCGCCGGACTGGGTGAGCAGCGGCAGGCCGATGAGGACGCTGACGGCGAGGGCGCGGCCGACCCAGGCGGCGGCGATCGTGCCGCTCATGGGCTTGCCGGTGATCTTCCAGACGACGGCGCGGAGCATGCGGCCGCCGTCCAGGGGCAGGCCCGGCAGGAGGTTGAAGACGGCCACGATGAGGTTGGAGATCATCAGGCCCGCGAGGAGGACGCCGGGGACGGTGCCGGGTTCGACGGCCTTGAGGCCGAGGTAGAAGACGCCGGCGAGGACGAGCGAGAGCAGCGGGCCGACGAAGGCCAGGACGAACTCTCGGCCCGGGGTCTCGGACTCCTTCTCGATCTCCGAGACGCCGCCGAAGAACTGGAGCTGGATGCGGCGGACCGGGAGCTTGTAGCGCAGGGCGGCCACGGTGTGGGCCAGCTCGTGCACGAGCACGGAGGCGTAGAAGGCGACCGCGAAGAAGAGGGCGACGAGGTAGCGCAGGGCGCCGAGCTCGGGGAGCACGCGGTCGAGCTGGCCGCCGAACACCCAGGTGATCAGCGCGGCGACGAGGAACCAGCTGGGGGCGACGTACACCGGCACGCCGAACGGCCGCCCCATGAGCAGCCCGCCGCGGGGCTCGGGCGGTTTGGCGGGACCCTTGCGCTTCCCCGAGGTGGCGGCGGCGCGCTCGGGGTGCCGGTCGAAGGGGGTCGCCTCCGGCGGCTGGGCGGATGCGGCGGGCGGGGCGACCGGGGTGGTCTCGCCCGTGGGCGAGGCGGGCCGGGTTGCGTCGGCGGTGGCCGGTTCGGCCTGTGACGGGGAGTCCGGGGTCACGGTCGCGTCGGGGTCGTCCGGCTCGGCACCCGCGGGCGACGGGGACTCGTCCGCGCCCGGCGCCTCGCTCTTCGGCGCGTCGGCGGGCGTCGGGGCGCCCGGCTCGGCCGGGGGCTCGGGGGGCGTGTCGGCGTGCGGGGGCGGGGTCGTCCCGCCGGTGCCCGACTGTGGCCGGCCGCTCTCGTCCACGGTGATCCCTCGGTCCCCTCGTTCGAGCGTCTCCCGCCGCGGGGCGGGACGTTCTGGCGTCGATGGTATGCGGACGGTGTCCGGCGGCCCGCGCCGACTCCCCCGGGTCCACGCTACGCAAGACGCCGCCGACCGCGCAGGTGCCTGACTGTCGGTGGCGGGCCGTAAGGTCGGGGGTCATGGAGACCAGTGCCCAGCCCGCCCGCGAGCCCGCCCGGCCCGCCTCGCTCTCGCCGTCGCGCGCGAGCGATTTCATGCAGTGCCCGTTGCTGTACCGGTTCCGGGTGATCGACAAGCTGCCGGAGAAGCCGAGCGAGGCGGCGACGCGGGGCACGCTGGTGCACGCGGTGCTGGAGAGACTGTTCGACGCGCCGGCCGGGGAGCGGACCCCGCCGCGGGCCAAGTCGCTGATTCCGGGTCAGTGGGACCGGCTGCGGGAGAGCCGCCCGGAGCTGGCGGAGCTGTTCGCGGACGATGCCGAGGGCGAGCGGATGACGCGCTGGCTGGGCGAGGCGGAGCGGCTGGTCGAGCGCTGGTTCACGCTGGAGGACCCGACGCGTCTCGAGCCGGCGGACCGGGAGCTGTTCGTCGAGGCGGAGCTGGCGTCGGGTCTGAAGCTGCGCGGGATCATCGACCGGGTGGACGTGGCGCCGACCGGCGAGGTCCGCATCGTCGACTACAAGACGGGCAAGGCGCCCCGCCCCGAGTACGCGGAGGGCGCCCTGTTCCAGATGAAGTTCTACGCGCTGGTGGTGTGGCGGCTGAAGGGCGTCGTGCCGCGCCGGCTGCAGCTGGTGTACCTGGGCAGCGGTGACGTGCTGACGTACGACCCGGTCGTGGCGGACCTGGAGCGGGTGGAGCGCAAGCTGCACGCGCTGTGGGACGCGATCCAGACGGCGACGGAGACCGGGGAGTGGCGGCCGCGGCCGACGAAGTTGTGCGGCTGGTGCGACCATCAGGCGGTTTGCCCCGAGTTCGGCGGGACTCCCCCGCCGTATCCGTTGCAGGTCGGGCTGCCCGAGTCGGGCACGCCCTAGCAGGGCAGAATGGGCCCGGACTACCGAAGGAGAGTTTCGTGGCCATCCGCGTCCTACTGGTCGATGACCAGCCGCTGCTGCGTACGGGCTTCCGCATGATTCTCGAGGCCGAGCAGGACATCGCGGTCGTCGGCGAGGCCGGCGACGGCCTCCAGGCTCTCGACCAGGTGCGGGCGCTGCAGCCCGATGTGGTGCTGATGGACATCCGGATGCCGCGGATGGACGGGGTCGAGGCGACCCGGCAGATCACCGGCCCCGGCCGGGACGGCCCGGCGAAGGTGCTGGTCCTGACGACGTTCGACCTGGACGAGTACGTGGTGGAGGCGCTGCGGGCCGGGGCGAGCGGCTTCCTGCTCAAGGACGCCCCCGCGCACGAGCTGGTGCAGGCGATCCGGGTGGTCGCCGCGGGCGAGGCGATGCTGGCGCCGAGTATCACGCGCCGTCTCCTGGACAAGTACGCGGACCATCTGCCGTCGGGCGAGGAGCCGGTGCCGGACACCCTGCACACCCTCACCGAGCGCGAGGTGGAGGTGCTGAAGCTGGTGGCGCGCGGTCTGTCGAACGCGGAGATCGCCGCGGACCTGTTCGTCAGCGAGACGACCGTGAAGACGCATGTCGGGCACGTGCTCACGAAGCTGGGGCTGCGCGACCGGGTGCAGGCGGCCGTGTACGCGTACGAGAGCGGTCTGGTGCGTCCCGGGGCGCAGTAGAGCGAGCGGGATGCGCGTGAGGGGCGGCGGTCACCGAGGTGGTGACCGCCGCCCCTCACGCGTGTCCGGCGCGGGACGCGGGCTCAGCCCTTGCTGATCTCCCAGAAGCGGAAGACGGTCGACGCGTCGAGGCAGTTCTCGAGGCCGTAGACGTTGTCGCGGGTCACGGCGTACTGCTTGGCCTGCCAGACGGGCAGGATCGGCAGCTGCGCGGCGACGATGTCCTGGAGCTGCTCGTACTGCTCGCTGGTCGAGGAGCGGTCGCTCTGCTCACCGGTCTGCGGAATGATCGTCCCGGTGATCGTGGCGTTGTCGTAGTGGTTGCCGAGGACGTTGCCCTCGCCGAAGAACGGCTGGGTGAAGTTGTCCGGGTCCGGGTAGTCGGGCACCCAGCCCTTGACGTAGACGCCGTACTTGCCGGACTTGATGTCCCGCTCGTACTGGGAGAACTCGACGGACTTCACGTCGGCGTCGAACAGGCCGCTGGCGTTGAGCTGTCCGGCGATGGCCTTGAGCTCGGCGTCGGTGGTGGGGCCGTAGCGGACCGGGGTGGACCACAGGGTGATCTTGACCTTGCCGGTGATGCCGTCGGCGCGCAGGGCCTGGGCCGCCTTCGCCGCGGAGGGGCGGGCGCCGTAGGTGTCGAAGAAGGCCGTGTTGTGGCCGGTGATGCCCGCCGGGATGATCGAGTACAGGGCGGCGGTCGTGTTGTCGTAGACCTTGTCGATGAGGGCGTCGCGGTCGAGCAGGTAGGCCATGGCCTTGCGGACCGAGAGCTTGCCGGCGACGGGGTCCTTCATGTTGAAGACGAGGTGCTGGACCTCGGCGCTGTTGCCCTCGACGACGTCGATGCCCTTGGTGCCGGCCTTCTCGATGTCGGCGATGTCCTGGGCGGCCAGGCCTCGGTAGGCGAGGTCGATGTCGCCGTCGAGCAGGGACTTCTTGAGGCCCTGCTGGTCGCCGTGGAAGAACTTCATGGTGACGCCGGTGTTCTTGACCTTGGCGTTGCCCTTGTAGGACGAGTTGACCGAGAAGACGGCCTGGTTCTTGCCGTAGGAGTCCAGCTTGTACGGTCCGGAGCCGACGGCCTTGCCGTCCGTGCGGAGCCGGCTCGCGGGGTACTCGGTGTGGTCGACGATCGAGCCGGCACCGGAGGCGATCTTGCTGGGGAAGGTCGCGTCGGCGTACTTGAGCCGGAAGACGACGGTGCTCGCGTCGGGGGTCTCGATCTTGTCGAGCATCGGGAACATGATCGCCGGACCGGCGTCGTCGTCGATGGTCATCGTCCGGTCGAAGGAGTACTTGACGTCCTTCGAGGTGAGCGCGTTCCCGTTGCTGAACTTGAGCCCCGGGCGCAGCGTGCACGAGTAGACCTTCGTGGCCGCATCGCTGAAGTGGCACTCCTTGGCGGCTTCCGGAACGGGCTCGGTGCCGCCGTTGGGGAAGCTGAGGAGCGACTGGAAGACGTTGTTGAACAGCAGCCACGAGCCGGGGTCGTAGCCGGACGCCGGGTCGGTGGCGAGGACGTCGTCGGACATCCCCATGACCACGGACTCACCGTCGGCGGCGGCGTCCGACTGCTCGTCGCCGCAGCCGGCGAGCAGGGCGGCGGCGAGCACCGCTCCGATGGACGGGGCCAGCCACTGGTTGCGCATTCTCACGTACGTGCCTTGTCGTCGGTCGTGCGATAGAGCGGGGCCGGTCGCGGCGTCGGGACCGGCCCCTTCAGGCGGACGCTCAGCCGCTGACGCCGCGGCCGAGCTCCCACAGCTGGAGGACGGAGGAAGCGGACAGCGCCCACTCCACACCGGTGACGTCGTCACGGGCGGCGACGTACTGCTTGCCCTGCCACAGCGGGAGGACGGGCACGTCGTCGGCGACGATGTCCTGGATCTGCTCGATGCTCTCGGAAGCGGTGAGCCGGTCGGCCTCGCGGCGCTCCGCCGGGATCAGCCGGCCCCGGATGTCGCTGTCGGAGTACGGCGAGTTGAGGAAGTTGCCCTTGTCGAGGAAGGGCGCGAGGAAGTTGTCCGCGTCGGGGAAGTCGGGGAACCAGCCGAGGCCGTAGACGTCGTACTTGCCCTTGAGCTCGGCGGGGCGGAAGACGTCCCAGGGCTCGCCCTTGATGGAGACCTTGAAGAGGCCGCTCGCGTCGAGCTGCTTCTTCAGGATCTCGAACTCCTTCTTGGTGGCGGCCCCGTAGTGGTCCGTCGTGTAGTGCAGCGTGAGCTTCACCGGGGTGGTGATGTTCGCGCGGCGCAGGATCGACGTGGCCTTGGCGACGTCGGGGTCTCCGTACTTGTTGGAGAAGGAGTTCTGGTGGCCGGTGATACCGACCGGGACCAGGGAGTAGAGCGGCTGGGCGGTGGTGCCGTAGACGCCGGCGACGATCTCGCCGCGGTCGACGACCTGGGCCATCGCCTGGCGGACGGCCTTGTCCCGGACGGTGGGGGCGGCGGTGTTGAAGCCGAGGTAGCGGATCTCCATGCCGGGCATCTCGACCAGGTTCACGTTCTTCGGCGGGTTGTCGCCGTAGGACTTGATCTGCTCCGGGGACAGGGTGCGCGTCATCAGGTCGACGTCGCCCTTGTCGAGGGCCTTGCCCATGGCGTCGGCGTCGGCGAAGGAGCGCAGTTCGACCTTGTCGTTCTTCGGCTTCAGCTCACCCTTGTAGTGGGGGTTCTTGGTGAAGACGGTCTTGACGACGACGTTGTCCTTGACCTCGGCCTTGAGGCTGTAGGGGCCGGAGCCGTCCACCTCGAAGCCGTCGCGCAGGCTGTCCTTGGGGTAGTCGTCGGGGTTGACGATGCCCGCGGTGGGGGTGGCCAGCTTGTACGGGAAGGTGGCGTCCGGGGTGTTGAGGTGGAAGATGACGTCCCGGGTGCCCTGCGTCTCGATCGTGTCGATCGTGGAGAGCAGGCTGTAGGAGCCGCTGTCGCTCTCGATCTTGCGGACGCGGTCGATGGAGTACTTCACATCGGTCGCGGTGACGGGGGTCCCGTCCGCGAACTTGAGGTCCTTGCGCAGCTTGCACGCGTACCGCTCGCTGCCGGTGTCGGAGAAGATGCAGCTCTCGGCGGCCTCGGGGACGGGCTCGCCGCTGCCGCTGCGGGGCATGGCCATGAGCGTCTGCACGGTCTGGCGCAGCACGTTCCACGACCCGGCGTCGTAGGCGTAGGCCGGGTCGAAGGGGGCCGGAGCGTCCTTCGAGGCGGTGAACCGGTCGGTAGTGCCCACGACGATCGCGTTGCCGTCGGACGAGCCGCCGTCGGACCCGCCGCACGCGGCGAGCACCGGGGCGAGCAGACCGATCACGGCCGGCAGCACCAAAGTCTTGCGGTTCATGCTCGTACTTCTCCAGAGCTGTTGGTTCCCGTGGCCCGCGGGCGGGGGTGGTGCGCGCGCGTCGGCGGGAGGGTTTGCGGCGATGTTCTCGCGACGACACTAATGGGCTCGCGAACGGACATCGCAGGCGCTGGAGAGGGCGGCCCATCACGCTCCGAAACCGGGTGTGGACACACCGAAACACCTCAGGAGGAAGGTTCGTCGCAGGGGGCGACCAATCGGGACACAAGGTGATGCCGCAGGGGGCGGAAGGCTCCTTTCCGACACCCCGCCCAGGCACTGTCGACCCCCCGCCGAGTGGGAAAGGTCACATGTTCAACTTGACCGGCGGGGGTCGCTAACCGGCCGCGACGGCGACTTCACGCCGCCTCGCGGAACGGCCGCGCCGATTACCGGTCAGTTGCCTTCACGGCGTCATCAGGCCGTGCAGGAAAGGCAGGTTGACGTGTTCGAGGGAGCGGACGACGGTGCGCCGGGGGGCCGCCTCGATGGGGGCGACGGACGGTACGGCGACGACGTGGCAGCCGGCGGCCTCGGCGGCGGCGACGCCGGTCGCGGTGTCCTCGATGACGGCGCAGCGGCGCGGGTCGGCGGCGAGGCCCGCGGCGGCGACGAGGTAGGGGTCGGGGTGCGGCTTGGTGCGCTCGACCTCGTCACCGGCGACGGTGAGCCGGAAGTTCTGCTTGCCCAGGGAGTGCAGGACACGGTCGATGATGCGGCGGTGGGAGGCGGAGACGAGTGCGGTGGGCACGCGGTGCGCGGCGAGTTCGGCCAGGAGTCTCGCGGCGCCCGGCATCAGCGGCAGGGACTGGCTGATGCGCTGTTCGAAGCCGTCGTTGAGGAGCACGGTCAGCTCGGGCAGGGTGATGTCGGCGCCGGTGGCCTCGATGAGGAAGCCCGCGCTGCGGGTCATGGGTCCGCCGACCACGACGTGGCGCCAGGCCTCGTCCAGGGTGTGGCCGAGTGCGGCGAAGACCGTGACCTCGGCGTCCCACCAGAAGCCTTCGGTGTCGACGAGGGTCCCGTCCATGTCGAGGAGGACGGCCTGCAGGGCGGACCCTTCGGCCGTTCGGGTACCGAGTGCGGGGACCGTGCTGGTCATCTAGGCACACCTCCATGAGGGACGAAGAGGCCGGCCTCCCTTCCTGAGCGGAAGGGCGACCGGCCTGCGCTGGACCGACAAGTGTACGTCGGTGGCGCTCAGCGCGCGTTGAAGTACTTCGCCTCGGGGTGGTGGATGACGATGGCGTCGGTGGACTGCTCGGGGTGGAGCTGGAACTCCTCGCTGAGGTGGACGCCGATGCGCTCGGGCTCCAGGAGCTCGGCGATCTTGGCCCGGTCCTCGAGGTCGGGGCAGGCTCCGTAGCCGAGGGAGAAGCGGGCGCCCCGGTACTTGAGGTCGAACATGTCCTCGATCTGCGCCGGGTCCTCGCCGGCGAAGCCGAGCTCGGAGCGGACGCGGGCGTGCCAGTACTCGGCGAGAGCCTCGGCCAACTGGACGGACAGGCCGTGCAGTTCGAGGTAGTCGCGGTAGGAGTCGGAGGCGAACAGCTCGGCCGTGGCCTCGCCGATCTTCGATCCCATGGTGACCACCTGGAGGCCGACGACGTCCGTCTCCCCCGACTCCTCCGGACGGAAGAAGTCCGCGAGGCACAGGCGGCGGCCGCGGCTCTGGCGCGGGAAGGTGAAGCGGGTCCGCTCGTTGCCCTGGTCGTCGAGGATGATCAGGTCGTCACCCTTGGAGACACAGGGGAAGTAGCCGTAGACGACGGCCGCCTCGAGCTGGTTCTTCGTCTGGAGCTGGTCGAGCAGGCCGCGCAGCCGCGGCCGGCCCTCGGTCTCCACGAGCTCCTCGTACGTGGGTCCGCCGGTGCGGGCCTGCTTGAGCCCCCACTGGCCCTTGAAGAGCGCGCCCTCGTCGAGCCAGGAGGCGTAGTCCTTGAGCGGGATGCCCTTGATGACGCGGGTGCCCCAGAACGGCGGCTGCGGGACCGGGTTGTCGACGGCGACGTCGGAACGCCCGACGCTCGCAGGCTCGTCCAGGACCACTTCACGCTTGGGCACCCGGCGCTGCTTGAGCTCGGGCAGCGTGGCGCCGGGAACGCCGCGCTTGACCGCGATCAGAGCGTCCATCAGACGCAGGCCTTCGAACGCGTCCCGGGCGTAGCGGACCTCGCCCTCGTAGATCTCGTGGAGGTCCTGCTCGACGTAGGCGCGGGTCAGGGCGGCGCCGCCGAGGATGACGGGGTAGTCGGCGGCCAGCTTGCGCTGGTTGAGCTCCTGGAGGTTCTCCTTCATGATCACGGTCGACTTGACCAGGAGACCCGACATGCCGATCACATCGGCCTTGTGCTCCTCGGCCGCGTCCAGGATCGCGGAGACGGGCTGCTTGATGCCCAGGTTGACGACGTTGTAGCCGTTGTTCGACAGGATGATGTCGACGAGGTTCTTGCCGATGTCGTGGACGTCGCCGCGCACCGTGGCCAGCACGATCGTGCCCTTGCCCTCGGCGTCGGACTTCTCCATGTGCGGCTCCAGATAGGCCACCGCGTTCTTCATGACCTCGGCCGACTGCAGCACGAACGGCAGCTGCATCTGCCCCGAGCCGAACAGCTCGCCGACCACCTTCATGCCGTCGAGGAGCGTGTCGTTGACGATGTCGAGGGCGGGGCGGGTCTGGAGGGCCTCGGCGAGGTCGTCCTCCAGGCCGTTCTTCTCGCCGTCGATGATGCGGGCCTTGAGCCGCTCCTCCAGCGGGAGCGCCGCCAGTTCCTCGGCCTTGCCGGCCTTCAGGGACTTGGTGGTGGCGCCCTCGAACAGCTCCATCAGCCGCTGCAAGGGGTCGTAGCCCTCGCGGCGGCGGTCGTGGATGAGGTCACGGGCGACCTGCACCTGCTCCTCGTCGAACCGCGCGATCGGCAGGATCTTCGAGGCGTGCACGATCGCCGAGTCCAGACCCGCCTTCACACACTCGTCCAGGAACACCGAGTTCAGGACGATCCGCGCGGCGGGGTTGAGACCGAAGGAGATGTTGGACAGACCCAGCGTGGTCTGCACGTCCGGGTGACGCTTCTTCAGCTCGCGGATCGCCTCGATCGTCGCGATGCCGTCGCCCCGCGACTCCTCCTGGCCGGTGCAGATGGTGAAGGTCAGCGTGTCGATGAGGATGTCGGCCTCGCGGATGCCCCAGTTCCCGGTCAGGTCGGCGATCAGCCGCTCGGCGATCTCCACCTTCTTCTCCGGGGTGCGGGCCTGGCCCTCCTCGTCGATGGTCAGCGCGATCAGCGCCGCGCCGTGCTCCTTGGCCAGCTGAGTGACCTTCGCGAAACGCGACTCCGGGCCGTCACCGTCCTCGTAGTTCACCGAGTTGATGACCGCACGCCCGCCGAGCTTTTCCAGACCCGCCTGGATGACGTCGACCTCGGTCGAGTCCAGCACGATCGGGAGGGTGGAAGCCGTCGCGAAGCGGCCGGCCAGCTCTTCCATGTCCGCGACACCGTCACGGCCCACGTAGTCCACACACAGGTCGAGCATGTGCGCGCCCTCACGGATCTGGTCGCGCGCCATCTCCACACAGTCGTCCCAACGGCCCTCCAGCATGGCCTCACGGAACTTCTTCGACCCGTTCGCGTTCGTCCGCTCACCGATCGCCATGTAAGCCGTGTCCTGCCGGAACGGCACCGTCTGATACAGCGACGAGGCACCCGGCTCGGGACGGGGCGCACGCTCGGCCGGGGCGAGGTCACGGACCCGCTCCACGACCTGACGCAGATGCTCAGGAGTCGAACCGCAGCAACCACCGATCAGCGACAGGCCGAAGCTGTTGACGAAGTTCTCCTGCGCGTCCGCCATCTCCACCGGGGTCAGCGGGAAGTGCGCGCCGTCCTTGGTCAGGATCGGCAGACCCGCGTTCGGCATGCACATCAACGGCGTCGTGGAGTGCTGCGCCAGGTAGCGCAGGTGCTCGCTCATCTCCGCCGGACCCGTCGAACAGTTCAGGCCGATCAGATCGATGCCCAGCGGTTCGAGGGAGGTCAGCGCGGCGCCGATCTCCGAGCCCAGCAGCATCACACCGGTCGTCTCGAACGCCAGCGAGCAGATCAGCGGCACGGACACACCCAGGGCGTCCATCGCCCGGCGGGCACCGATCAGGCTCGACTTCGTCTGGAGGAGGTCCTGCGTCGTCTCGACGATCAGCGCGTCGGCGCCGCCCGCGAGCAGGCCCTCCGCGTTCTGCTGATAGCCGTCACGGATCGTCGCGTAGTCGATGTGACCCAGCGACGGCAGCTTCGTGCCCGGACCGATCGAACCCAGCACCCACCGCTGCCGGCCGTCCTTCGCCGCGAACTCGTCCGCGACCTCACGCGCGATCCGGGCGCCCGCCTCGGACAGCTCCACGATCCGGTCCGCGATGTCGTACTCGCTGGACGCCGTGTGGTTCGAGCCGAACGTGTTCGTCTCCACGCAGTCCACACCGACCGCGAAGTACTCCTCGTGCACCGAGCGCACGATGTCCGGGCGCGTGACGTTGAGGATCTCGTTGCAGCCCTCGAGGTTCTGGAAGTCCTCCAGGGTGGGATCCTGCGCCTGCAGCATGGTGCCCATGGCGCCGTCCGCCACCACGACACGGGTGGCGAGGGCGTCCCTGAGGGCGGCCACGCGGGCTCGGGGATCGGATGCGGGCGTCGGCAACGAGGCCATGAAAGTGCTCCCTGGGGTGCGACGGCTGTCGGCTTTGCGCATCCACTGCTGGAAGCGCACCCGGTCAGGGTAGCCGGGACCCCCGTGATGGCGCCCAGGCGTCCACAGGCCGGAACGGCACGCCACACTGGCCGGATCACGACCCCGGCCGGTCGTGGGGTGAAATATCGGCGCACGCCGTAATGGCACGAGGTCGGCAACGGCCGATACTGTTCAGCATTGTCGAACGATGGTCCCGTGCGAGGATCCAGGAGGAAGCACTGAGATGGCACGCAACATCCAGTCGCTCGAACGGGCCGCGGCGATGCTCCGGCTCCTCGCGGGCGGCGAGCGGCGGCTCGGTCTCTCCGACATCGCCTCCGCGACGGGCCTGGCCAAGGGCACGGCCCACGGGATCCTGCGCACCCTGCAGGCCGAGGGGTTCGTCGAGCAGGACGCGGCGTCGGGGCGCTATCAGCTGGGCGCCGAGCTGCTGCGCCTGGGCAACAGCTACCTGGACGTGCACGAGCTGCGGGCCCGCGCCCTCGTGTGGACGGACGACCTGGCCCGCTCCAGCGGCGAGGCCGTCTATCTGGGCGTGCTGCACCAGCAGGGCGTGCTGATCGTGCACCACGTCTTCCGGCCCGACGACAGCCGGCAGGTCCTGGAGGTCGGGGCGATGCAGCCGCTGCACTCGACGGCCCTCGGCAAGGTGCTCTCCGCGTACGACCCGGTGGCGCACAGCGAGGTCGTGGAGGCCGAGCGCAAGGAGTTCACGGCCCGTACGGTGGCCGACCTGACCGCGTTCGAGACGGTCCTCGACCTGACGCGGGCGCGCGGGTACGCGGCCGACGTGGAGGAGACCTGGGAGGGCGTGGCGTCGGTCGCGGCGCCGATCCACGACCGGCACCGGATGCCGGTGGGGGCGGTCGGCATCACCGGCGCCGTGGAGCGCGTGTGCCGGGCGGACGCCAAGGACGAGCTGCGGCCCGAGCTGATCGCGGCCGTGCGCGACTGCGCCCGCGCCGTCTCCCGGGACCTGGGAGCCAGCCGCTTCTGAGCCCGTACCGCCCCCGCGAGCCCCGCCTTCCGGCGGGGCTTTCGCCGTTTCAGGGTGCAGGGTGCACGCATCCGCGCGACCATCGGTGGACGCCCGGACCGCACCTCGACCGACCAGCGACCGACCGACGCCTGACCAGCGGCTGACCGGCGACCGACCTGTCGAACCGACGCGTCGGACCGATCGGCCGGACTGATCAGCCGGAACGATCAATAACGATCGCGCTTTCGATAACAGAACCCTTGACGAGCGAGTAACCCCAGGGCGAGACTCGCGTCCATCGGTCGGCATTGTCGAACACCTACCGGCAATAGACGTTAGAGTGTGGACACGCCAGGCCGGACCCGCCCCTCGCAAACGGGGGCTCGGACCACCGGAAACGGACCCGGGGGTTCGTCACTCGGGTATTCCCCTGGACGAAGGACAAAGGAGTCGCGGGTGTCCAGCCACGACATCTTCCTCGGCGAGACCATCGGTACCGCCGTACTCATCCTGCTCGGCGGTGGCGTGTGCGCCGCCGTCACGCTCAAGCGCTCCAAGGCGCTGAACGCCGGCTGGGTCGCCATCACCTTCGGGTGGGGCTTCGCGGTCCTGACCGGCGCCTACCTGGCGGGCGGCGTCTCCGGCGCCCACCTGAACCCGGCCGTCACCATCGGCCTCGCCATCGAGGGCGGGACCAAGTGGAGCGACGTTCCGCTGTACCTGGCCTCGGCGATGCTGGGCGCCATGATCGGCGCGGTGCTGGTCTGGCTGGTCTACTACGGCCAGTTCCAGGCGCACCTGACCGACCCGGAGGTCCTCGCCGCGCACCGCACCGACGGTGACGAGGGCATGGTCGACCCGAAGGCGGCGCCCAAGGCCGGCCCGGTGCTCGGCATCTTCTCCACGGGCCCGGAGATCCGGAACCCGATCCAGAACCTGATGACGGAGATCATCGCCACGGTCGTGCTCGTCCTGGCGATCCTGACCCAGGGCCTCAACGACGGGGGCAACGGTCTGGGCGTCCTCGGCGCGCTGATCACCTCGCTGGTCGTCGTCGGCATCGGTCTCTCGCTCGGTGGCCCCACCGGCTACGCGATCAACCCGGTCCGCGACCTGGGCCCGCGCATCGTCCACGCTCTGCTGCCGCTCCCCAACAAGGGTGGTTCGGACTGGTCGTACGCGTGGATCCCGGTGGTGGGTCCGCTGATCGGCGGCGCGCTCGCCGCATTCATCTACAAGCTGTTCTGACAGCCACGAGCTGTTCCGGCAGCCGCACGGGCGACGCCACCGACACCGACCACCGACGCACCACCAGGAGCACACCGTGACCGACGCACACACCGCAGGTCCGTTCATCGCGGCCATCGACCAGGGCACCACCTCCAGCCGCTGCATCGTCTTCGACAAGGACGGCCGGATCGTCTCGGTCGACCAGAAGGAGCACGAGCAGATCTTCCCGAAGCCGGGCTGGGTCGAGCACGACGCCAACGAGATCTGGGCGAACGTCCAGGAGGTCGTCGCCGGGGCCATCACCAAGGCCGGCATCACGCGCGACGACATCAAGGCCATCGGCATCACCAACCAGCGCGAGACGACGCTGCTCTGGGACAAGAACACCGGTGAGCCCGTCCACAACGCCCTCGTCTGGCAGGACACCCGCACCGACGCCCTGTGCAAGGAGCTCGGCCGCAACGTCGGCCAGGACCGTTTCCGCCGGGAGACCGGTCTGCCGCTCGCGTCCTACTTCGCCGGCCCCAAGGCCCGCTGGCTGCTCGACAACGTCGAGGGGCTGCGCGAGCGCGCCGAGCGGGGCGACATCCTCTTCGGCACGATGGACACCTGGGTCATCTGGAACCTGACGGGCGGGGTGAACGGCGGCCGGCACGTCACGGACGTCACCAACGCCTCCCGCACCCTCCTGATGAACCTGCACGAGATGCAGTGGGACGAGCGCATCTGCGCCTCCATCGGCGTGCCGATGGAGATGCTCCCGGAGATCCGCTCCTCCGCCGAGGTCTACGGCGAGGTCACGGGCGGCCCGCTGGGCGAGCTGCTCGGCGGCATCCCGGTCGCCTCGGCGCTCGGCGACCAGCAGGCGGCCCTGTTCGGCCAGACCTGTTTCGCCGAGGGCGAGGCCAAGTCCACGTACGGCACCGGCACCTTCATGCTGATGAACACCGGCGACAAGATCATCAACTCGTACTCGGGGCTGCTGACCACGGTCGGCTACCAGATCGGTGACCAGAAGCCGGTCTTCGCCCTGGAGGGCTCGATCGCCGTCACCGGTTCGCTGGTGCAGTGGATGCGCGACCAGATGGGCCTGATCAAGTCGGCCGCCGAGATCGAGACGCTCGCGTCCTCCGTCGAGGACAACGGCGGCGCGTACTTCGTGCCGGCCTTCTCCGGCCTGTTCGCCCCGTACTGGCGCTCGGACGCGCGCGGTGTCATCGCGGGTCTGACCCGCTACGTCACCAAGGCGCACATCGCCCGCGCCGTGCTCGAGGCCACCGCCTGGCAGACCCGCGAGATCACCGACGCCATGACGAAGGACTCCGGCGTCGAGCTGACCGCGCTCAAGGTCGACGGCGGCATGACCTCCAACAACCTGCTGATGCAGACCCTCTCGGACTTCCTGGACGCGCCCGTCGTGCGTCCGATGGTCGCCGAGACGACCTGCCTCGGCGCCGCCTACGCCGCCGGTCTCGCCGTCGGCTTCTGGTCCAACACCGACGACCTGCGTGCCAACTGGCGCCGGGCCGCCGAGTGGACGCCCCACATGGACGCGGACACCCGCGACCGTGAGTACAAGAGCTGGCTCAAGGCCGTCGAACGGTCCATGGGCTGGCTCGAAGACAGCTCTGTCGAGGAGTAAGACCCCACCATGAGTACCCAGTCCACCCTGCAGACCGTGCCTGCCCTCGGAACGCACCCGGTCGCCGGCTCCCACCCGAGCCGCGCCGAGACCCGCGAGCAGCTTTCCAAGGCGACGTACGACCTCCTGGTCATCGGCGGCGGCATCCTGGGCATCTCCACGGCCTGGCATGCGGCGCAGTCCGGTCTCAGGGTGGCCCTGGTCGACGCCGGCGACTTCGCCGGCGCCACGTCCTCCGCGTCCTCGAAGCTGCTCCACGGCGGTCTGCGCTACCTGCAGACCGGCGCCGTGAAGCTCGTCGCGGAGAACCACTTCGAGCGGCGTGCGGTGTCCCGGAACGTGGCCCCGCACCTCGCCAACCCCCTGACCTTCTACCTGCCCGTCTACAAGGGCGGCCCGCACGGCGCCGCCAAGCTGGGCGCCGGTGTCTTCGCGTACAGCGCGCTGTCGGCCTTCGGCGACGGGGTCGGCCACCTGCTGTCCCCCGCGAAGGCGCAGCAGGACGTGCCCGAGCTGCGCACCGAGAACCTCAAGGCCGTCGCGGTCTACGGCGACGACCAGATGAACGACGCACGCATGGCCCTGATGACCGTACGGGCGGCCGTCGACGCCGGGGCCGTGGTGCTGAACCACGCCGAGGTCACCGGCCTGCGCTTCACCCGCGGCCGGGTCACCGGCGCGGAGCTGCGCGACCGCCTTGACGGCGAGGAGTTCGGCGTCGGCGCCCGGCTCGTGCTCAACGCGACCGGTCCCTGGGTCGACCACCTGCGCAAGATGGAGGACCCGAACGCGGCGCCCTCCATCCGCCTGTCCAAGGGCGCGCACCTCGTCATGAAGCGCACCTCCCCCTGGAAGGCCGCGCTCGCCACCCCGATCGACAAGTACCGCATCACCTTCGCCCTCCCGTGGGAGGACATGCTGCTGCTCGGCACGACCGACGAGGAGTACGAGGGCGATCCCGCGGACGTCTCCGTCACCGAGAAGGACATCGACCAGATCCTCGACGAGGCCGCGTTCTCCGTGCGGGACCAGCAGCTCAAGCGGGAGCTGATGACCTACGCGTTCGCCGGTCTGCGGGTGCTGCCCGGTGGGCCCGGCGACACGTCCAAGGCCAAGCGGGAGACGGTCGTCACCGAGGGCAGGGGCGGGATGCTGTCCGTCGCCGGCGGCAAGTGGACGACCTTCCGGCACATCGGGCGCACCGTCATGCAGAAGCTGGAGTCGCTGCCCGGGCACCCGCTCGGTGAGGACTTCGAGCCGATCAAGGAGCTGCCGAAGCGGCTGCCGCTGCCCGGTGTCGCCAACCCGCGTGCCGTCGCCCACCGTCTCCTTGTCGACAATCCGGCGCCCGGCCCGCGCATGGGTGCCGACACGGCGAAGCACCTCGCCACGCACTACGGGTCGCTGGCGTTCGACATCGCGCGGCTCGCCAACGAGGACGCGGCGCTGGCCGAGCGGGTCCACCCGGACGCGCCCGAGATCATGGCGCAGGTCGTGTACGCCCGCGACCACGAGTGGGCCGAGACGGCCGACGACGTGCTGCGCCGTCGTACGACACTGACCATTCGCGGGCTCGACTCGGACGAGGTCCGGGGCAAGGTCCAGAAGGTGCTCGACGACAAGTGACGGGCTCCGGCCGCGCGCCGTAGGACTCGATGTCCGTCGCCGCGCGCGCCTTGCGTCGTGGCTGGTCGCGCAGTTCCCGCGCCCCTGAGATGCGCACTCCGTGCGCTCCCGGGGGCGCTGCCATGCCGCGTACACACCTCTGCAACGGGAGCGCGGCAGCCTGGACGCATGAAGTTTCAGGTTCTGTCCATCGTCGGGCACGCGCCGCATCCGCTGTCCGGTGAACTTCCCTCCGCCGCCGAGCGGTTGGCGCAGGTCGTCGACGTCGGGGTGGCCGCCGAGCGGCTCGGGTACGACGGGTACGCGGTCGGTGAGCGGCACGCCGGGGCCTTCCTGTCGTCGAGCCCGACGGTCGTGCTCGGCGCCCTCGCCGCCCGCACCAGCCGGATCCGGCTGCTCACCGGCGTCACCGTCGTGGCGATCCTCGATCCGGTGCGGGTCGCCGAGGACTACGCCACCCTCGGCCAGCTCTCGCGCGGCCGCGTCGAGCTGGTGATCGGCAAGGGCGCCGAGGCCGGGCACTTCGATCTGTTCGGCCTCGACGAGGCGCGGCAGTGGGATCTGCAGCGGGAGAAGTACGAGCTGCTGCGCCGGCTGTGGACGGAGGAGGGGGTCGACTGGGAGGGCGAGTTCCGGCCCGCGCTGAAGGGCGTGACGACGGTGCCGCGCCCGTACGCGGGACTCCCCCGGATCTGGCACGGCTCGGCGACCTCCCTCAACTCCCCCGAGCTGGCGGCCCGGCACGGGGATCCGCTGTTCACGGCGAACGCGATCCAGCCGCGCGCGGCGTACGCGCGGCTCATCGAGCACTACCGGGAGCGGTTCGCCGCGTACGGGCACGATCCGGCGCGGGCGCACGTGGCCGCCGGGTCCGGCGGGCTGCTGATCGCGGACACGCACGAGCAGGCGGTGGCCCGCTACAAGAAGCTGTACGAGGCGAAGGTGGCGCAGACCTTCAAGCCGCATCTGGCGGGGAAGGCGGGCTACAACACTCCGTTCCGCACGATCGAGGACGCGATCGCGGACGGTCCGCAGCTGATCGGTTCGCCGCAGCAGATCATCGACAAGATCCTCGGGTACCACGCGGTGTACCGGCATGATCTGCAGTCCGTGACCGTGGACACGTTCGGCCAGGGCACGGCCGAGCAGATCGAGACGCTGCAGCGCTTCGCCGAGGAGATCGCGCCGGTGGTGCGCCGGGAGGCGCCGACCACCCTGTGGGAGCCGGCGGCCTAGTCGTCGATGTCGTCGGAATCGACGATGGAGCGTTCCAGTTTGCCGAGGAGGCGGGCGAGCTGGCGGCGCTCGGACGGGGAGAGGCCGGCGAGCATCCGGCGCTCGTTGTCGAGGTGGTCGGCGAAGACGGTGTCGACCTTGGCGAGGCCCTCGTCGGTGAGCCGGGAGTAGACGACGCGGCGGTCGTCGGCGTCGCGCTCGCGCACGATGAGGCCGTCCTTCTCCAGGCGGTCCATGCGCAGGGTGACCCCGGCGGAGGAGACGAGCCCGGAGTCGGCGAGCTGGCCGGCGGTGAGGCGGTAGGGCTTTCCGGCCCGGCGCAGCGCGGTCAGGACGTCGAATCCGGCGACGGAGAGTCCGTGCCGCTCGATGGAGGAGCTGAGCCGGGTGTTGTAGTGCAGGAACGAGCGGTGCAGCCGGGCCAGCACCTCCAGGGGCGCGGTGTCCAGCTCGGGGCGCTCCCGCGCCCAGTCCGCCACGATCTGCGTCACGGCGTCCTGCCGCGTCACCTTCCGCTCGGCCATCCCCGCACCCCGTCCCCTCGTCCGAATCCTTCAGGGGCGTGAGAACCGTACGCCCCTGAAAATTCTACCCCTGAAGCAATGGCCCTCGCGGGGGAACTCCGGGGGAAACGGCCGGCGCCGGGCCCCTCCGCACAGGGGGTCCGGCGCCGTGGCGGACGTACCGACGAGACTAGGCGTTCAGCTCCTCCAGGGTGCGGCCCTTGGTCTCGACGGCGAACAGGGCGATCACCGCGCCGGCGACGGCGACGCAGGCCAGCTGGGCGAAGACCAGGCCGAGGCCGCCGCCCGCGCCGAGGATCGCGCCGACGGTGACGGGGCCGAGGATGACGCCGAGCCGGTTCCACACCCCGCCGAAGGCGGCGCCCCGGGCGCGGTTCGCGGTGGGGTACAGCTCGGGCGAGTAGAGGTAAAGGCCCGCGTTGACCGCGTAGACGAAGAGGGTCGTGAAGGAGGCGAAGAGGGCGACCTTGAGTCCGGAGGTGGCGCCGGTCAGGGCCAGGACGCCCAGGGCGAGCGCGGTGCCGGACAGGGCGGCGACCAGGGCGGGGCGGCGGCCGATGCGGTCGATGACCATGGCGACGGCGAAGGTGCCGACCAGGCCGGTGATGTTGCTGAGCAGGGTGTACTGGAGCGCGGTGGTCAGGTCGAGCCCGAACTCCTTGGTGTAGAGCGAGGGCAGCCAGGCCGAGACGCCGTGGTTGACGTAGTACGCGACGAACCACAGGCCGGACAGGACCACGGTGCGGCGCAGGTAACGCCCGGTGAACAGGTCGCGCAGGCGGCCGCGCGGCGTCTCCGCACCGGGGTCCGCGCCGGGCTCGGGCAGCGGCGCGCCGACGGAGCGCTCGACCTCGGCCTCGATGCGGGCGATGACCCGCTCGGCCTCGTCGGTGCGGCCCTGCGAGAGCAGCCAGCGCGGGGACTCGGCGACCTTGCGGGGCAGCAGGGCGCCGATGATCACGGGGAGGGCGCCGAGCACGAACATGGCGCGCCAGCCGAGGTTCGGGACGACCCAGACGGCGACGAGGCTGGCAGCCGCGAGGCCCGCCGGGAAGACCATCTCGTACAGCAGGACGAAGCGGCCGCGCTTGTCGCAGCGGGCGATCTCGTTGATGTACGTGGCGGCGACGGGTACGACGCCGCCGATGCCGAGGCCCTGGACGAAGCGGAAGAGCGAGAAGAGCTCGATGCCGGGCGCGAAGGCGACGGCGAGGCTGGCGGCGCCGGTGACGATGACGCCCAGGGCGACGGTGCGCACGCGGCCGATCCGGTCCCCCAGCCAGCCGGCCACGAGGGCACCGAGCAGCATGCCGATGGAGGCCGAGGTCACCGCGAAGGTCGCCTGGCCGGTGCTGAGGTGCCAGTCCCGGATCAGCACGGGCAGGGCGGAGGCGGAGAGCAGCTGGTCGAAGGCCTCGAAGAAGGTCACGGCGCCGATGAGGCACCGGACCTTGACGTGCCAGCGGGATTGGGGCAGCCGTTCCAGTCTGGCTGCGATCGAGCCGAGACCCTGCTTGCCGGCCAAAGTCGTCATGAGGGGGGGTCCTTCCGCGAACACGGAACAGGGGAGTTCCGCCGACAGTAGGAGCCGATACCTAAGCGGTCAATGGTTAGGGGCTAAGAGGTTTTATTGGTCGCGCCATCCACGCCTCCCTGCGACTTCTCCTACTCAATGGTAGGTCCGCCGGGCCGAAATGCGTCCGCCGAAGGGTCTTGCGCAGAGATATTTAAGGGCTTAGATTTCTAGCACTTCGGCGATTCAGCCCCTGTTCCCCTCATGCTCTCGCCACGTTCCACCCCACGTTCTCCCCCCTCGCCCCCTCGCTCCCCGGAGGTCCGGCCGTGTCCGACCACTCCACCGAGATCCTCGTCGCGGGCCAGTGGCGTCGCGGTGCCGGCGCCCCCGTCGACACCGTCGACCCGGCCACCGGCCGGGTCATCGCGACCGTCCACTCGGCCTCCGCCGAGGAGGTCGACGAGGCGGCCCGCGCGGCGGCCGAGGCCGTCGCCGATCCCGCCTGGCGCGATCTGCTCCCGCACCAGCGGGCCCGACTCCTGCACCGCATCGCGGAGTTGACGGAGGAGGACGCCGACGAGCTGGCCGCCACCCAGACCGCCGACACCGGCAAGACCCTCACGGAGACGAAGGCGCTCGCGCTCAGCGCGGCCGGCACGTTCCGCTACATGGCGGCCGCGCTGGAGACCGCCGAGGACGCGGTCACCCCGGCGCGCGGCCCGTACGTGACGATGAGCGTGCACGAGCCGATCGGCGTCGTCGGCGCGATCAACCCGTGGAACTCGCCGGTGGCGAGCGACGCTCAGAAGATCGCCCCGGCGCTCGCGGCCGGCAACGCGATCCTCCTCAAGCCCGCCGCCTGGACCCCGCTGGTCTCCCTGAAGCTGGGCCGCCTCATCACCCGGGCGCTGACCGAACTCGCCCTGCCCACCGCCCTGTTGGCGGTCCTGCCCGGCAGCGGCCGGGTCGTCGGCGACGCGGTCGTGCGGCACCCGCTGGTGGGCCGGATCGGCTTCACCGGCGGCACCGAGACCGGCCGGGGCATCGCCGCGGTCGCCGCCCAGAAGCTCATCCCGGCCTCGCTGGAGCTCGGCGGCAAGTCGCCGACGATCGTGCGCGCCGACGCCGATGTCGAACAGGCCCTGGCGGGCGTGATGTTCGGGATCTTCTCGTCCAGCGGGCAGTCCTGCATCGCCGGTTCGCGGCTGTTCGTGGCCCGCGAGATCCATGACACCTTCGTGGCCGAACTCGTCGAGCGGGTACGGAAGTTGCGCGTCGGGCCCGGCACCGATCCTGACACCCAGGTCGGCCCGCTCGTGCACCACAGCCACCGCGACTCGGTCGCCGCCTACGTGGACCTGGCCCGCTCGGAGGGCGCCGAGGTGCTGTGCGGCGGCGCCGCCCCCGAGGGCCCGGAGTACGCGGACGGCGCGTACTACCTGCCCACCGTCCTCGCCGGACTCGACAACTCCTCGCGCACCTGCCAGGAGGAGATCTTCGGCCCGGTCCTGGTGGTCCTCCCCTACGACGACGAGGACGACCTGGTCCGGCAGGCGAACGACTCCGTGTACGGACTCGCCTGCGGGATCTGGACCCGCGACCACCGCGCCGCCTGGCGCCTGGCCCGCCGGATCGACGCGGGCACCGTCTGGATCAACACGTACAAGCAGTTCAGCGCCTCCACCCCGTTCAGCGGGATGAAGGACAGCGGGCTCGGCACGGAGAAGGGCCGCGACGCCATCCGTGCCTACCAGCGCCAGAAGTCCCTGTACTGGGGCACCTCCGAGGCGCCGCTGCCCTGGGCCAACTGACCGTTCCTCCGATGGAGTTCCGCATGATCCACCCCCCGATCGCCCGGTTGCGCGCACTGCGCTCGGTCGAGCTGCTCACCCCCTCCTTCGCGGAGGCCACCGACTTCTACGAGGACGCGTGGGGCCTGGAGGTCGTCGAGTCCGAGCACAGCGCCAGCTGGCTGCGCGGCACCGGCGAGGAGCACCACGCGCTCCAGCTGACCCGCTCCGACCGCACCGGCCTCGGCCGGCTCGTGTTCGCCGTCGCCACGCCCGCCGAGATCGACGAGGCGGCCCGCCGCCTGGAAGCGCGCGGCATCACGCCGGTCGCCGGTCCCGGCCCGCTCGACCAGGTGGGCGGCGGCTACGGGCTGCGCTTCCACGACCACGAGGGCCGGCTCGTCGAGCTGTCCGCCGACACCTGGGCGGTCGCCCCGCGCGGCCGTGACGGAGCCGTCCCGGTCGGCGTCACCCACGCTGTCCTCAACACCCCGGACATCGACGCCGCCGTCGCCTTCTACCGCGACGTCCTCGGCCTGCGCGTCTCCGACTGGTCCGAGCACCAGATGGCGTTCCTGCGCTGCAACGCCGACCACCACTGCATCGCGTTCAACCAGGCCGAGTGGGTCTCCCTCAACCACGTGGCCTACGAGATGAGCTCGGTCGACCACTTCATGCGCGGGCTCGGCCGGCTGCGCCACCACGGGATCGTCCCGAAGTGGGGCCCGGGGCGGCACGGCCCCGGCAACAACACCTTCTCGTACTTCACCGACCCGACCGGGCTGGTGTGCGAGTACACGTCCGAGGTCGCGCAGGTCGTCGAGGACCGCTGGATCGCCAAGGTCTGGCGCCGGGTCCCCGAGCTGTCGGACCTGTGGGGAACGGCGGGACCGCCGTCGAAGGAGATCCGCTGCCACATGGCCGGCGCGCCGGAAGGAGAGCACAAGTGAGCACGAGCCCGAAGCACGCGAAGACCCCGACCACTGCGAAGAACCTGAAGGTCGGACTCGTCGGCTGGGGTGCCATCGGCCGCGTCGTCGGCACCGCCCTCGCCCGCGGCGAGGTCCAGGGCGCCGAACTGACCTGCATCGTCGACAACCGCCCGCTCGGCGAGGCCGCACCGGCCGCGCAGGTCCCCTTCGAGGAGGCGATCGAGGCTTGCGACCTGATCGTGGAGGCGGCGGGCCAGGGCGTCGTACGGGAGTGGGGCGAGCGCGTCCTCACCTCCGGCACCGACCTGCTGATCGCCTCGACCGGGGCCCTCACCGACGACGAGCTGGCCAAGCGGCTGCTCGCCGCCGGGCCCGGCCGGGTCTCCTTCACGGGCGGCGCCGTCGGCGGACTCGACCTGCTCCAGGCCGTGCGCTCCTTCGCCCCGCTCGACGAGGTGCGCCTCACCACGACGAAGCTGCCGTCCACCCTCGAACAGCCCTGGATGGACGAGGAGCTGCTGGAGCGGCTGCGCACGGCGACCGGCCCCGTCGAGGTCATGTCGGGCACGGCGCGGGACGTGCCGGTGAAGTTCCCCAAGTCGACGAACGTCGCGGCCTCGGTCGCCCTCGCCGTCGGCGACCTGGACGCTGTGCGGGTCCGGGTCGTCGCCGATCCGGGAGCCGAGCTCACCCGGCACGTCGTCGAGGCGTCGGGCCCGCACGGCGAGTACCGCTTCGAGGTCGCGCACCGCCCCGACCCGGGCAACCCGGCCACCAGTCAGGTCGTCCCGTACGCGGTGCTGCGCTCCCTGTCCGCGCTCGCCGGGCGCTCGGGGCAGATCCTGTGACCGCGCTCCACGTGGAGGAGGCCGGTGCGAGCGGCCCCCTGCTGCTGTGCCTGCACGGCATCGGCTCCTCGTCGGCGGCGTTCGCCCCGCAGCTCGAAGGGCTCGCGGAGCACGCCCGGGTCATCGCCTGGGACGCCCCCGGCTACGGCAAGTCCCCCGACCCGGACGCCCCGCTGGACCTGGACGGGTTCGCGGACGCCGCGGCCGAGGTCGTCAGGGCGTACGGCTCCTCGGCGCACGTGCTGGGCGTCTCGTGGGGCGGCGTGATCGCCCTGCGGCTCGCCACCCGCCACCCGGAACTCGTGGCCTCGCTGATCGTCGCCGACTCCAGCGCCGGTTCCGGCACGGACCCGGCGAAGGCGGCGGCCATGCGGGCCCGCGCCACGGAGCTGGCCGAGACCGGGCCGCGGGTCTTCGCCGCGCAGCGCGGGCCCCGGCTGGTCTCGGAGCTGGCCGACGCCGCGCTCGTCGAGCGGGTCGTCGAGACCATGGCCGGCTCGGTCCGGCTGCCCGGCTACGGGTACGCCGCCGAGTCCATGGCGGGCGCCGACCTGCGCGAGGAGCTGGCCGCGGTGACCGCGCCGACGCTCGTCGTGTGCGGCGACCGCGACACGGTCACCGGCGTCGAGGCCTCCCAGGTCCTCGCCGGGGGCCTGCACAAGACCGCCTACGTGATCGTCAAGGACGCCGGTCACCTGGCCAACCAGGAACAGCCCGAGCGGTTCAACGCCTGGGTCCTGTCCCACCTGCACATCGTCACCCGCTAGCGAAGGAGTCCCCCATGCCTCTGACCACCACCGAGTACGACAACGGCGGCGACCTCGGCAAGTACACCGACTCGCTGATCGCCACCAAGGAGTCCCGCGTCGCCGACTTCGACACCCTCTCCTTCCAGGAGAAGGCCGGCGCGCAGTTCCGCCGCGGCCAGATCCGCTACGTGGGATCCGGCGCGACCGGCAACCACGAGGGCGACAGCCGCATCATCCCCTCGGGCGGCTTCACCTTCTCCAACATGCTGCTGCCGCCCGGCGCCGAGGGCCCGGCCCACACCCACCACGACGTGGAAGAGGCCTTCTTCGTCCTGGAGGGCAACGTCAAGGTCGGCATCCACCGCGGCCCCGACGAGGTCGAGTACCGCACCCTCGGCTACCGCGACATGATCGTGGTCCCGGCCGGCGTGACCCGCTCGCTGAAGAACGAGGGCGACACCGACGCGCTGTTCTGCGTCGTCATCGGCACGCAGAAGCCGCAGGTGCCCTCGTACCCCGAGTACTCGCCGATGCACGGCGTCACCCGTGACTGAGCAGTCGCCCGCAGGCGCCCGTACGGTCGTCGTGACCGGCGCGGGCCGTGGCCTCGGACTGGCCATGGCCCGCCGGGCCGGCGAGGACGGCTTCCGGGTCGTCGTCGCCGAGCTCGACGCCGCGCGCGGCGCCGAGGCCGCCGAGGAGCTGCGGGCCGAGGGGCTCGACGCGCACTTCGTGCGGTGCGACGTGGCGGACCCGGCGTCCGTCGAGGCCCTCGCCTGCGCGGTGCGGGAGCTGCCCGGCGAGCTGTACGGCCTGGTGAACAACGCGGCGCTCGCCAACGGAGTGGGCGGCAAGGAGTTCCAGGACATCGACATCGAGGTCTGGGACCGCCTGATGACGGTGAACGCCCGCGGCCCCTGGCTGGTCGCGAAGGCGCTGCACCCGCTGTTCGGCCCGACCGGACGCATCGTGAACATCGCCTCGGACGCCGCGCTCTACGGCTCCCCGCGGCTCGCCCACTACATCGCCTCGAAGGGCGCCGTCATCGCGCTGACCCGGGCCATGGCGCGGGAGCTGGGCGAGCGGGGCATCACGGTGAACGCGCTCGCGCCCGGCCTGACCGAGGGCGAGGCCACGCAGGCCGTCCCCGCCGAACGGCACGACCTGTACCGGGCGAACCGGGCCATCGAGCGCCCTCAGCAGCCCGGCGACCTGATCGGTGTCGCCTCCTTCCTCCTCTCCGAGGAGTCCCGCTACCTGACCGGACAGGTGGTCGCCGTCAACGGCGGCTTCACCATGAACTGACCTGATACACCGAGGAGTTGACATGGATCTGGGCCTCGCCGACCGGACCTACGTGGTCACCGGAGGCAGCTCGGGCGTCGGCCTGGCCACGGTCCGCGCCCTGCTCGAGGAAGGCGCGAACGTCGCCACGTGCGGCCGCGACGCCGAACGGCTGAAGCGGATCGCCGACCACGACCGCCTGTTCACCGCCACCTGCGACGTGCGCGACGCCGACGCCGTGCGGGAGTTCGTGCGGACCGCCGCCGACGCGTTCGGCGGACGGCTCGACGGCCTCGTCAACAACGCCGGCCAGTCCCGCATGAAGCGGCTCGACGACACGACGTGGGACGACTGGCGCGACGAGCTGGACCTGAAGTTCGCGGGCGTTCTCAACCCGCTGCAGGCCGCCCGCGACCTCCTTCGCGCCTCGGACGCGGCGTCGGTCGTCAACGTGAACGCGGTCCTGGCCAAGCAGCCCGAGACGCGTCTCATCACGACGAGCGCCGCCCGCGCCGGCATCCTCAACCTCTCCAAGTCCCTCGCCACGGAACTCGCGGCGGACGGCATCCGGGTCAACTCCGTGTGCCTGGGCCTGATCGACACGGGCCAGTGGACCCGCCGGCACGCCGCCGCGGACTCCGGCCTCTCCTACGAGGACTGGCAGGCGGAGCTCGCCGCCGACCGCGGCGTCGCCCTCGGCCGGCTCGGCCGCGCCGAGGAGGTCGCCTACGCGATCCTCGCGCTGCTCGCGCCGCGCGCCTCGTACATCACCGGAACCAGCATCGACGTCTGCGGCGGAGTCGGCCGCGGCATCCTCTGAGGAGCACGCATGCGTTACGACAACGGAGGCGCCCTCCTCGTCGCCGTCCTGAAGGAACTGGGCATCGACACGGTGTTCGGCATCGTGTCCGTGCACAACCTGCCGCTGGTCGAGGCCGTCGACCGCGAGCTGCGGTTCGTGCCGGTGCGCCACGAGGCGAGCGCCGTGAACGCGGCGGACGCCTACGGGCGGGCCCGCGGCGGCCTCGGCTGCGCGCTCACCTCGACCGGCACCGGCGCGGGCAACGCGGCGGGCTCGCTGATCGAGGCGCTCGCCTCCGGCACGTCGGTGCTGCATGTCACCGGTCAGGTCGAGAGTGAGTTCCTGGGCAGCGGGCGCGGGTTCATCCACGAGACCAAGGACCAGCTCGGCATGCTGACCGCGGTCTCCAAGCACGCCGTCTCCGTGGGCTCCACCGACGAGGCCGGCCGGCTCCTGCGCGAGGCCGCCCGCGCCGCGCTCACCGCCCCCGGCGGCCCGGCCAGCGTCGAATGGCCCATCGACCTCCAGTACGCGGCCCAGACCGACGCCGGTGAGACGGTGCCGGAGCCGGCGCGCCCCGCGCTCGACCCGGTGGCCCTGGCCGCCGCGGGCACGCTCCTGTCGACCGCCCGCCGCCCCCTGATCTGGGCCGGCGGCGGCGCGAACGCGGCCCGCGCCGAGCTGGCCGCGCTCGTCGAGGCGACCGGCGCGGGCCTGCTGACCTCCAACTCGGGGCGCGGCGCGGTCCCCGAGGACCACCCGCAGGTCATCGGCAACTTCGCGACCACCCCGGCCGGGCGCGCCCTGCTCGCCGACGCGGACGTCCTGGTGACGATCGGCACGCACTTCCGGTCCAACGAGACCGCCGACTACGGGCTCGAACTGCCCGGCGCCGAGCGGCACATCCACATCGACGTCGACGCGGCCGCCCTCGGCCGGGTGTACCCGGCGGCGCACGCCCTGCACGCCGACGCCGTCGACGCGCTCGCGGCCCTGCTCCCCCACGCCCGGACCGCCGAGCCGGACTGGACGCGGCGCGTGGCGCGGGTCAGGGAGGACGTGCGGGCCACCCTGCACGACAACATCGGGCCGCAGGCCGCGATCTGCGACGCGCTGCGCGCCGTCCTGCCGCGCGACGCGGTGATCGCCCGGGACGTGACCATCCCGTCCAGCAGCTGGGGCAACCGGCTCCTGGAGATGTACGCCCCGGAGTCGAACGTGTTCCCGCGCGGCGGCGGCATCGGCCAGGGCCTGGGCATGGGCATCGGTGCCGCGCTCGCCGACCCCGAGCGGCCCACCGTGGTCATCGCCGGCGACGGCGGCCTCGCCGTCCACCTCGGCGAACTGCTCACCGTCGCCCAGGAGCGGCCCCGCCTGACCGTGCTGGTCTTCAACGACGGCGGCTACGGCGTCCTGCGCAACATGCAGGACCGCTACAGCGAGCGCCGCAGCGGCGTCGACCTGGCCACCCCCGACTTCGACCTCCTGGCCCGCGCCTGCGGGCTGCCGTACCTGCGGATCGCCGACGCCGAGCACGCGCGGCCCGTCCTTGAGGAGGCCGTCGGCTCGGCCGGACCCGTCCTCGTCGAGGTCGACCTGGCCGCGCTCGGCCCGATGAAGAACCCGTTCACCCCGCCCGTCAAGATCCCCACCGCGTAGGGAGGCCCCCCATGTCCACCACCACGACTCCCGCCGAAGGCCGGCTGTCCCTGCTGGTCCGGCGGATGACCTGGGAGGCCGACGGCGTGCTGTCCGTCGAGCTGACCCACCCCGACGGCAAGCCGCTGCCCGCCTGGACGCCCGGCGCGCACATCGACGTGCACGTGGGCGGCCAGATCCGCCAGTACAGCCTGTGCGGCGACCCCGCCGACACCGGCGGCTACCGGATCGGCGTCCTCAACGAGCCGTCCTCGCGCGGTGGTTCGCGCCACGTCCACACGAAGCTGCGCCCCGGCCAGCCGGTCACGGTGTCCGAGCCGCGCAACCACTTCGTCCTGGAGGACGCGCCCGCGTACGTGTTCGTGGCCGGCGGCATCGGTGTCACACCGATCCTGGCGATGGCCCGCGAGGCCGCCCGGCGCGGCGCCGCGTGGCGCATGGTCTACGGCGGGCGCAGCCGGGCCTCGATGGCCTTCACCGACGAGCTGACCGCGCTCGGCGGCGACCTGACGCTCGTCCCGCAGGACGAGCTGGGCCACATCGACCTGGCGTCCGAGCTGGCGGAGCTGCCCGAGGGCGGGCTCGTGTACTGCTGCGGGCCGGAGCCGCTGCTCGCCGCGATCGAGGAGCGCTGCCCCGCGGAGCGGCTGCGTCTGGAGCGGTTCGCGGCGCCGGTGGTGGAGCGGTCCGGGGACGACGCGTCGTTCGAGGTCGAGTGCCGCACCTCGGGCCTGACCCTGTCGGTGGACGCCGACACCTCGATCCTGGAGGCCGCCGAGCAGGCCGGGCTGAGCGTCGACAGCTCCTGCCGCGACGGCATCTGCGGCTCTTGCGAGACCCGGGTGCTCGACGGCACCCCCGACCACCGCGACTTCCTGCTCTCGGACGCCGAGCACGCCGCGAACGCCTCGATGATGATCTGCGTCTCGCGCTGCGCGTCGGGCCGCCTCGTCCTCGACCTGTGACCCCCGACGGGAGACTTTCCATGAGCAACCGCACGAGCGACAACACCGGGCAGGACTGGCCCTACCTGGAGATCCACCAGTCCCGCACGCACGAGCCGACGCCGTACGAGTACAAGCTGGCCGCCACTCTCGAAGACGTCTTCACCAAGGACGGCCACGCACTCGAGGACGTCGTGCGCGGGCTCAACGCCCGCAAGGTCCACGCCCCCGACGGGGCCGCCTGGACCGAGGAGTCCTTCGCCGCCGAGATGCACCGACTGGGAGCGTGAACGCCGTGAACCTGACCGCCGAGCACATTTTCGCGACCGGTCTGCGCGACCAGTGGCACCCGGTCGTCCCCTCCTCCTTCGTCGCGCCCGGCGCGATGCGCAAGGTCACCGTCCTGGGCGAGCAGTGGCTGCTGTTCCGCCGCTCCGACGGCACCCTGAGCATGCTCGCCGACCGCTGCCCGCACCGCGGCGCCCCGCTGTCCCTGGGCAAGCACCTGGGCGACCGGGTGGCCTGCTGGTACCACGGGGTGGAGGTCGAGTCCGACGGCACGGTCGCCTCCGTGCCCGGTCTGCCCGGCTGCAACCTGGAGGGCAAGAAGCTCGTCCGTTCGCTGCCCGTGCGCGAGGTGGCCGGCGCCGTCCTCGCCTACTTCGGCACCGAACAGCAGCCGCAGCCCACCGAGTTGACGCTGCCCGACCCGCTCGTCGACCCCGACGTCGACGCGTTCCTGTGCTACGCGGAGTGGGACGTGCCGTGGCGCTACGCGGTCGAGAACCTGCTCGACCCGATGCACGGGGCGTTCCTGCATCACGACTCGCACACGATGTTCGACGGTGACACGACCGCGAAGTTCCGCATCCGGGAGACCGACCGCGGCTACTTCTTCGAGAAGACCGACCAGCGGGGCGTGAACTTCGACTGGGTCGAGCTGTGCCGCACGGGCGTCGACTGGGTGGACCTGTCCATCCCGTACCCGCCCTCGGCCGGCCCCGGCGGCGCGTTCGGCATCGTCGGCATGGTCCGCCCGGTCGACGAGGAGCGCTGCGCGGTCTTCTTCTGGCGCTACCGCAAGGTGCGGGGCTGGCAGCGCGACACGTGGCGCTTCCTCTACAAGACGCTCATCGAGGAGCGCCACTGGGACGTCCTGGAGCAGGACCGCGTGATGCTGGAGGCCATGCCGTCCGACGCCGACCAGCAGGAGAACCTCTACCAGCACGACCTGGGCGTGGTCCGGCTGCGCCGCATGTACAAGTCCGCGGCGGAGGAGCAGGCGACCGCATGAGCGACCCGGTGAGCGGCAGAGCGCGCTGGGCGGGTGTCCTGACGCTCCTGGTCGTCGTCCTGATCAGCTATGTGGACCGCGTGAACATCTCCGTCCTGGTCACCGACCGGGCGTTCACCGACCACTTCGGGATCACCGGCGACCGGGTGGCGCAGGGCGCCCTGAGCACCGCGTTCCTCGTCGGGTACGGCCTCGCGGCGTTCGTCCTGACCCCGCTGTACGAGACGCTGCTCGGCGTGCGGCGGGGGCTGTTCCTGAGCGTGGCCCTGTGGTCGGTGATGACGCTGCTGTCGCCGTACGCGCTCGGCGCGCTGACGCTGACCGCGCTGCGGGCGCTGCTCGGCGCGGCCGAGGGGCCGCTGTTCTCGCTCAAGACGATGTACGTGCGGGAGCACTTCGCGCCGCAGGAGGCGGGCAAGCCGAACGCGGTGAGCTCGATGGGCGTGTCCCTGGGCACGGCCGTGGGGCTGCCGCTGATCACGTACCTCGTGTACCGGTTCGACTGGCACACGTCGTTCCTGGCGCTGGCCGCGCTGAACGCGGCGGTGGGGCTGCCGCTGATCGCGCTGTTCGTGCGCGGCCGCGGGCTGCGTTCCGCTTCGGGCCGCGGCAACGCGGCGGGGACGTTGCGCGAGGCCCTGCGCATGCCGCGTCTCGTGCCGGTCCTGCTCGTGGAGATCGCCACGCTCGGCTATCTGTGGGGCTCGACCGCGTGGCTGCCCTCGTACCTCCTCCAGGAGCGGCACTTCTCGCTGGCGGCGATGGGCGCGGTGTCGGCGCTGCCGTTCCTGATGTCGCTGGCCTCGGGCTTCCTCGGCGGGTTCCTGCTCGACCGGCTGCCGGCGCGGCTGCTTCCGCTGCTGTTCGTGGTCGGCTCGGCGGGGACCGCGGCGAGCGTGCTCGTGGTGATGGGCGCGGACAGCGACGGTCTGGCGGCGGCCGGGCTGATCGCGGCCGGCGGCTTCTGGGGGCTCCAGGGGCCGGCCATCCCGACGCTCGTGCAGCGCTGCGCCCCGGTGCACGCGGTGGGCAGCGCCTACGGCGTGGTGAACGGGGTGGGCAATCTCGTCTCGGCGTTCATGCCGACGGCGATGGGCGCGGCGATCGCGGCGAGTGGCGGGCACGGCTTCGGCGCGGGCTTCGCGCTGCTCGCCGGGGCGCAGGCGGTGACGCTGGTGTGCGGCGCCTGGCTGCTGCTGCGTCCGGCGCCGCAGGTCCCGGCGGCGTCTCCTGCGGGGGCGGTCGAGGCGCCCGCCCGTACCTGATGGCGGACACCCCCTGGCCCTGCGGGCCCCTGCGCACATAATGGTGCGAGACATCGGAGGTATCCGCCCTCCGGCCTGAGCAGAGGGGGGTGCCGTGGCCGTCACCGACGAGGCCATCGAGAAGATCAAGGGGATGATCGTCTCGGGCGCGCTGCGCCCGGGCGACCGCCTCCCCAAGGAGAGCGAACTCGCCGCGGAGCTGGGCCTGTCGCGCAATTCGCTGCGCGAGGCCGTGCGCGCCCTGTCGCTGATCCGGATCCTGGACGTGCGGCAGGGCGACGGCACGTACGTGACGAGTCTGGACCCGCAGCTCCTCCTGGAGGCGCTGAGTTTCGTCGTCGACTTCCACCGGGACGACACGGTCCTGGAGTTCCTCGCGGTGCGCCGCATCCTGGAGCCCGCCGCGACGGCCCTCGCGGCGGGCTCGATCACGTCCGGGGAGCTGGACCGGCTGTCCGCGCAGCTCGACGCGCTCGGCCCGGAGCCCTCGGTGGAGGAACTGGTCGCCGCGGACCTCGACTTCCACCGCGGCATCGTGAAGGCGTCCGGCAACTCGGTTCTGTGCTCGCTGCTCGACGGCCTGTCCGGGCCGACCACCCGGGCGCGCGTCTGGCGCGGTCTGACCCAGGAGGACGCGGTGAGCCGCACCCTGCACGAGCACCGGGCGATCCTGGCGGCGCTGCGCGACGGCGACGCGGAGGCGGCCCGGTCGTGGGCGACGGTGCACATCGCGTCCGTGGAGCAGTGGCTGCGCTCGACCTTGTGACGCCCCGGCCCCTCCGGGGGGAGTGCGGGCCCGCGACTCGGGGCATGGTTCCCGGCAGCCGCCGGGTTCCAGGTGGCTGCGGAGGTACCCCGCGGACGCCGTAAGGTGGGCGGGTACGCGAGGGAACGTCGGAAGGAGGCGCTGGGTGATCGAGCTCGAGGGGGTTCCCGAGCTGGTCGACCCGGTCATGGTGGCCGCGTTCGAGGGCTGGAACGATGCCGGCGACGCCGCCTCCACCGCGGTCGCGCATCTCGACAAGGAGTTCAAGGGCGAGGTGTTCGCGGCGCTCGACGCCGAGGACTACTACGACTTCCAGGTCAACCGGCCGACGGTCTTCATGGAAGACGGCGTGCGGAAGATCACCTGGCCGACGACCCGGCTCTCGGTGGTGCGGATCGGCGGCGACAAGCCGCGCGACCTCGTCCTCGTACGGGGCATCGAGCCGTCCATGCGCTGGCGCTCGTTCTGCAACGAACTGCTGGGCTTCGCCCATGAGTTGGGCGTGGAGATGGTGGTCGTCCTGGGCGCGCTGCTCGGCGACACCCCGCACACCCGGCCGGTCCCGGTCAGCGGCGTCACGTCGGATCCCGACCTGGCGACGCGGATGGACCTGGAGGAGACCAAGTACGAGGGTCCGACGGGCATCGTCGGCATCCTCCAGGAGGCGTGCACGCACGCGGGCGTCCCGGCGGTCTCGCTGTGGGCGGCGGTCCCGCACTACGTGTCGCAGCCGCCGAACCCGAAGGCGACGCTGGCGCTCCTGAACCGGCTCGAGGACCTGATCGACCTGCGCGTCCCGCTGGGCGAGCTGCCCGAGGACGCGCGGGCCTGGCAGCTGGGCGTGGACCAGCTGGCGGCCGAGGACAGCGAGGTCGCGGAGTACGTGCAGTCGCTGGAGGAGGCCCGCGACACGGCGGAGCTGCCGGAGGCCTCGGGCGACGCGATCGCCCGCGAGTTCGAGCGGTATCTGCGGCGCCGCGACCCGGGCACGCCCCCGGGCGACCGGACCCGCCCGCCGAAGCCGCCGCGTCCGGACGGCGAGGACCCGGAGGCGTAGAGCGTGCGCGGTGGGGCCGGGCGGCATGTGTGG
>NZ_JBHYTK010000026.1:0-67187 GCF_042749255.1 Streptomyces sp. NPDC059524
CCGGCACGATCAAGGGCCTGACCGCGGAGATCGGCGCGTCCCTCACCTCCGGCGCCGCGATCTGCGAGATCAAGGACTGACACCCCGCAAGCCGGTACCGCTTCACGGTGGGCGTCTGAGGGCCACACGGCCCGCAGGCGCCCACCACCCGTATCCGGACCCGATCCCTCCGGCGGGATGATCCCGCGGTGGGGGGCGTGCACAAGATGCGGTGCGACACCTGCTCCCGTACGGGTTTCCGCGCGTATTCTTCGAGCACCCGTACCGGTCGACGGTGAACTACGACGACCGTGGGAGACGATCATGGACCTCGCGTTCCTCAGCCCCCTCTCCGCACATCCCGGCCCCTGGGCCAGTGTCCGCGTCGACACCTCGCGCCCGTCCGAGGCGACCCCCGGCGCACGGTCGGCGCAGGCCCTCACGATGTCCCGCACGCTCGCCTCCGCGGGCGCCGACGAGGCGACCTGCGACACGGTCCGCTCGGCCGTCGAGGGCCTGAGGCACACCACCGAACCACTCGGCCGCGTCCTGTTCGCGACCGCGGGCGAGGTCGTCCTCGACGTGCCGCTAGGCGTCGCGCCGCACCCGGCCGCCGCATGGGCGCCCCTGCCGCGCACCACCGAACTCCTCGACCTCGTCGGCGAGGACCCGCTCTGCCTCGTGGCGCACATCGACCGCACCGGCGCACGCTTCGAACTGCGGACAGCGCGCGGCTCCACGGAGAGCGGCGAGGTCACCGGCCGCACCTGGCCCGTCCACCGCACCGCCACCGGCGACTGGTCCGAGCGGCACTTCCAGCTCCGCGTGGAGAACACCTGGGAGCACAACGCGGGCGAGATCGCCCGCGCCCTCACGGCCTGTCAGGACGAGGTGCGGGCCGATCTGGTGCTGCTCGTCGGCGACGGCCGCGAGTGCGCCGCCGTCGACGGCAAACTCCCCGGGGACCTGCGCGAGCGCACCACCCGGACCCGGCACGGCGAAGGCAGCCGGCTGCTCGGCACGGAGGTGGAGCGGGCCCGCGCCGAGCACGTCGCCGAACACGCGGCCCGGGAGATGGAGCGGTACGCGCAGGCGCGCGGCCGCGACGAGGGCGCGGTCGCGGGCGTGCCCGCACTGGTCGAGGCGGCCCGCGCCCACCAGGTGGAGGAACTGCTGGTGCGGCCCACCGGCCCGGACGCGCACCGGGAGGTGTGGGTCGGGCCGGAACCGGACCAGCTCGCGGTGCGGCGCACGGACGCGGCCGCACTCGGGGTCGCGCAGCCCGTCGCCGCTCGTGCCGACGACGCGTTGCTGCGCTGCGTGGCGGCGAGCGGCGGCACGGCCCTGTCCGTCGCCGCGACCGCCCCGGACGGCGGACCGGCCGGTGGCCTCGGCGCGTTGCTGCGCTGGGCTCCGGCGGAGGGATGAGAAGGAGACGCCCATGGAGTGGCTCGACAGGGCGGCGTGCGTGGGGGAGGACCCGGAACTGTTCTTCCCGGTCAGCGGCAGCGGCCCGAGCCTGACACAGATCCGGCGCGCCCAGGCGGTGTGCGACCGCTGCCCGGTGACCTGGCAGTGCCTCGACCTGGCGCTCGGCATGCGGCACGCGAGCGGGGTGTGGGGCGGCACGACCGAATCGGACCGTGCCGCGCTCCTGCGCCCGCGCCGTACCGCCCGCTGAACGGGTTTCAGCCCGAGGCGCCGGAGCGCAGCGCCCCGCGCACCCCGTACACGAGCGCACCCGCCGCGACGACGGACGCGCCCGCGATCACGGAGCCCACGGGCAGCGCGAACGCGAGCACCAGACAGCCGAGCAGCCCGACGACCGGCACGACCCGTGCGGGGCGGCCCTCCCGCGGGGTCAGGGTCCAGGCGGACGCGTTGGCGACGGCGTAGTAGACGAGCACGCCGAACGACGAGAAGCCGATCGCGTCCCGTACGTCGGCGAACGCGGCCAGCGTCGCGACGACGACGCCGACCAGGACCTCGGCCCGGTGCGGCACCTTGAAGCGCGGGTGGACGGCGGACAGGGCGCGCGGCAGGTGGCCGTCGCGGGCCATCGCCAGGGTCGTGCGCGAGACCCCGAGGATCAGGGCGAGCAGCGAGCCGAGCGCGGCGACGGCCGCCCCCACCCGCACCACCGGAGCCAGCCAGTCCGCGCCCGCGGCCCGCACGGCGTCAGACAGCGGCGCGGCCGCCGCCCCGAGCCGGGCAGGGCCGAGCACGCTCAGCGTCGCGACGGCGACGAGGACGTACACGACGAGCGTGATCGCGAGCGCCACGGGGATGGCGCGGGGGATCGTGCGCGCCGGGTCGCGCACCTCCTCGCCCAGCGTCGCGATGCGCGCGTACCCGGCGAACGCGAAGAACAGCAGCCCGCCCGCCTGGAGCACCCCGTGCCACGACGTGTCCGGCCCGATGGCGAGGCGGCCCGCGTCCGCCGCGTCCGAGGAGAGCGCGGCGACCACCACGGCGGCGAGCACCGCGAGGACGGCGGCGACGATCGCCCGGGTCAGCCAGGCGGCCTTCTGCACACCGACGAGGTTCACGGTGGTCAGCGCCACGACGGCCCCGACGGCGATCGCGTGCGCCTGCCCCGGCCAGACGTACGCCCCCACGGTCAGCGCCATCGCCGCGCACGAGGCGGTCTTGCCGACGACGAAGCACCACCCGGCGAGATAGCCCCAGAACTCCCCGAGCCGCTCACGGCCGTAGACGTAGGTGCCGCCGGCGGCGGGGTAGCGGGCGGCGAGGCGGGCCGACGACGTCGCGTTGCAGTACGCCACCACCGCCGCGAGCGCCAGGCCGGCCAGCAGGCCCGAACCGGCGGCGCGGGCCGCGGGGGCCAGCGCGGTGAAGACACCGGCCCCGATCATCGAGCCGAGCCCGATCACCACCGCGTCGGTGACCCCGAGGCGCCGCACCAGAGTGTCCGGCCCGTCCGCCCCGCCCGATCCGACCGCCCCCGGCGTCCTGCTCACGGCCACACTCCTCGTCTCGTCCTCGTTCCGGGCCCGATCCCGCCCGGAACGACTGCGACCCTAGCCGCGCGTCCCCTCCAGATGTTCCGCGGCCTCGGCGGCGCTGTACGTGGAGGCGAAGGTGAAGGCGCGCGGTGACGGCCCGTTCGCCCGCAGTTCACCGAGCCGTTCCAATGCCTCCTCGACGGACGGCACATGTCCGGCCGGCACCCACCACAGCACCAGGTGCGCCTCGACGTGCCGGGCGAACCAGTCGCGGCGTCCGCGCATCACCTCGAGGTGCCCGCTGCGGTAGGTGAAGTCCCAGAGGGCTTCCGGGGACTCCCACACCGACAGGTTGACGATGACGTTCTCACCCGCCGGGCGCAGCTCCGTCGCGTCGTCAGCCCCGTCGCCGACCAGGCGCCAGACGAACCCGGGCGCGCTGTCGGCGGAGGCGTTGACCGGGTCCAGCATCTCGACGAACGGGGCGACGCGCGGGTCGTCGAGGGGGTACAGGAGCTTGGCGACGTTGAGTTCGGCGAGGTGGGCGGTGGCGGCGGGCACGGCTGAGGTCATGCCGCCATCCCAGCACGCCCCGCTTTTCTATGTCAATCAGTATTGTTTTTAGAGACGCTGAGCGGACGTCAGGCCTCCTCGACCACCACGCAGCACTCGTCCGGCCGGGCGTCCATGCGGGCCCGCACCGGGCCGTCCGTGCCGAGCAGGCCCTCCAGGAGGGCGAGGTTCATGCCGCAGACGAGCGGCGGGAACCGCTCGGCGACGGCGTGGAAGGGGCAGTTGCGCATCCGGACCACGGGCGCGCCCGTGCCGTCGTCGCCGGCCCGCTCGACGTGCGGCTCGTAACCGCGCGCCGCCAGCGTGGCGAAGGCCTCGTCGAGCCCGGCACAGGGTGCCTCCGAGCCGCGCAGCGACGCGCCGCGGCGGCGGGCGGCCGCGCACAGGCCGGCGTCGAGTCCCGCCTCCTCGGCGGCCTCGGCGAGCAGTTCGGCGGCCGTGCGGTAGTCGCGGGCGGGCAGGGACACGGCCCGCTCGGCGCGGATCCGCGTGTACACCTTGGCGGGCCGCCCGGCACCCGGACCCGAGCGCCCGGTCAGCCGGCGGCTCCCGCTCTCCAGCAGTCCGACCTCGGTCAGCTTGTCGAGGTGGTGCGCCGCGAGGGTGCGCGCGACCCCGGCCGCTTCCGCGGCCTCGTTGCGCCCGACCTCGCGGCCCTGCCCCGCCACGTACTCGTACAGCCGTCGCCGTACGGGGTCCTGCAGGGTCGCGATCGCGTCGATGTCCCCGGGGTCGCGGCCGCCGTGGGCCGGGCCGGTCCCCTGGGTGTCCTCGGTGTCCTCCATCCGGCCAGTCTAGAAACAACCAGGGTTGGAGTTAGAAGGTCAGGTCGTCAGGAACGCTCCGATCCGCGCCCGCAGGGCCTCGTCCCGGCGGATGAACTCGTCGACGACGCCCGAGAGGACGACCCTGCGGTCGCCGTCCGCGAGCACGGTCGCGCGGCGCACCTGGCCGGGCGTCAGGGCGTCGCGGCCGAGGGCCTCCAGGGCCTCGCACGCGCCGTCCGGGTCGGCGCCCAGCTCGGCGGAGCGCAGGGCGGCCTCGGCGAGGGCGTCGCGGGCCGGCGAACCGGGTCCCGACGCGGCCGCGAGCGCGGCCGCGGCCGCCGGTGCGCGGACGGGATCGTCGAGGGCGGCTTCGAGGCGCGGGGCGAGCGGGCGGGCCGCCGGACCCAGCGAGCGGGCCGCGCGGGCGGCCCGCACGACCGTCCACCGGGCCCAGGCGTTGTCCGCAGCGCGGGTCAGGACCGAGTCCAGTACGGCGACGGCCTCGGCCGCGTCGCCCGTGATCCGCCACAGCGCCTCGGCGATCGCCGCGTCCGCGTCCAGGACCGGAGTGGTGTCGCTTCCGGAGGCGCTCAGAGCCTCGCGCAGGGCCGGGGCCAACTCCGCCGCCCGGGGGCCCAGTTCACCCGCGATCCGGGCGGCGGCCGCCACCTCGTGGGCGCCACCCCCGAGTTCCTGCCGCAGGCGGTGCAACAGGGGCGTGTGATCGCCGGTGAGCGTGTGGACGGCCTGGGCCGCCGCCAGGGAGCCGGCCTCGGCCGCCGTACGGAGCGGGTCCACGACCTGGGCGCGCACCTCGGCGGGGCACGCCGGGGCGATCGCGGCGATCGCCCGCGCGGCCTGGTGGGGATGGTGGGGGAGCGCGGCGCACAGCTCCGGCAGCGCCGGAGCCGCGGCGGCGTGCCAGCAGGCGAGCAGGTGCGTGAGCTGCCAGGGCTCGTTGCCCTTCAGGTCCTCCGGGTGCGCGAGCCGGGCGCGGACCGCGGCGAGGAGCCCGTCCGCGTACGGGAAGACGGGCCCGTCGGTGCGGATGCCCCGGCCGACGGCCGCGCCGAAGGCCCGGGGGCGCCGGCCGAACGCGGCGGTGAGAAGGGGGAGCGCCTGCTCGGGGGCGACGTGCACGAGCGCGGCCAGGGCGCGGTCCGCGGGGTCGTCGCCCTCCGCCGCGTTCCGCCCGGCGTGCGGGACGAGGAGGTCGGCCAGCGGCGCGGCGGCGGGGCCGAGCGAGCCCAGCAGCGAGGCCATGCCGAGCAGGGTCTTCTCGTCGACGGCCGCGGCACGCAGCGCCGGGAGCAGCCGTGCCGGAGCGCTCCGCGAGCGTTGGCACGCCTGCTCGGCCGCCCACAGCCCTTCGGCGCGGACCTCGGCCCGGCCGTCCCGCGCCGCCGCGTCGATCAGGGCGAACGCCGCCTCCCGCGCGTCGTCCTGGTCCCGGTCGAGCAGCGCCTCGACGACGGAGGCCAGCGGCTCGCCCCGCTCCTCGTCGAACTCGGAACGCACCGCTTCGGCGGGCAGCACCGACAGCATCGCCTGGTGCAACGGCCCGGTCCAGGCGGCGCCCGCGTCCACGTGCGCGAAGACGGCCGCGAGTCGCACCACGCCGGGCTGCTCCGGCGTCAGCGCGCCCGCCGCGAGGGCCGCCCCGGCCTCCGGATCGAGCCGGGCGATCCCCGACAGGACCTCCGCGCGCACCCCGGGATCGGACTCCGGCTCCCACCGCGCCCGCAGCGCGTCCCGCACCTCGCCGGCCGCACGCGTGTGGGACAGCGCCCAGGCGGCGGCCTTCCGCACGCCCGCCGAGTCGTCATCCAGCATCGGTATCAGCAGCGGCAGTTGTGCGACGACGGCCGCCCGCACCGTGCCCGGCTCCATACCGCTCTCGTCCCCGCTCTCGGCCATCCCGCCCAGCAGCGCCAGGACGTCCCCCGCACGGTGTCCGGCCGCCGCGATCCGGGCGAGGAACGGCACGGCCGCGGCGGTCGCGGTGTAGACCGTCCCCTGGTGCAGCACGCTCCCGTACAGCTCCGACAGCGCGTCCTCCGCCGCCTCGTCGTCGGGATCGGTCAACGCCCGCAGCAGGACGGGCACGTCGTCGGCGCTCCCGTACGCGTGGGAGACGGAGTCCCAGGGGAACGAGTCCAGGCCGGCGAGAGGGTCCACAAGATCCATGCGGGCATCCTGCCAGCAGGGTCCGACAACGACCGGACCGCCTCCGCCCCGCAATTCGCTGGTGCCCGCGTGATCACGCACGCATGCTGTACTCCGTGCAAGAAGACCGACACCAGATCCGCGCCCGCCACACCGAATCCACCGTCACCGTCTACCAGGCGTACTCCCCGCGGATCGGACTCCCCGCGGCCCGCGACGGCCGCTTCCCCGAGCTGTGGAAGCGGGACCGGATGACGTGGATCAAGCCGTCCTTCCTCTGGATGATGTACCGGTGCGGCTGGGCGGCCAAGGAGGGCCAGGAGGTCGTCCTCGCCGTCGAGATCACGCGCGAGGGCTTCGAATGGGCGCTGGACCACGCGTGCCTGTCCCACTACGAGCGCGGCCTGCACCCGGACCGCGACTCCTGGAAGCGCGACCTGCGGCGTTCCCCGGCCCGCGTCCAGTGGGACCCCGAGCGGGATCTGCACCTCCAGGCCCTGCCGTACCGGTCACTCCAGTTGGGCCTCGCGGGCGAGGCCGCGGGCCGCTACGCGGACGAGTGGACGGTGTCCATCACCGATGTGACCGACCTGGCGCACGAGATCCACGGCCACGTCCGGTCGGGCGAGCTGGAGCGCGCCCGGCAACTGCTTCCGCAGGAGCGCGTCTACCCCCTGCGCGAGGGCCGGTTGAGCCACCTCCAGCACTGAGCCCGGCAGCGCGGCCCCGGACCCGGAGTCCGGAAAACCGCTTGACCCGACCACGGGGCGCACCGGCAGGCTGGCGACGATCACGGGCGCCGCACGAGGTGGTGCCGGGCACGAGGAAGGCATCGGCACGGTGGAGATCCGTCCCACGACCGACCAGGACCGCGACGACTTCGTCGACACGATGCACACGGCGTTCGGCCGCTTCCCCGAGACCCCCGACGAGCACGGGGGCGGGGTCTGGTGGGCGGCGCTGGAGATGGACCGGGGCGTGCTCGCGGTCACCGAGGACGGACGGCCCGTCGGCACGGCCGGCGCGTACTCCTTCGAACTGACGCTGCCCGGCGGCGCGCTCGTCCCGGCCGCCGGAGTGACCGCCGTCGGCGTCGTGCCCTCGCACCGGCGCCGGGGCGTGCTCAGCGCGATGATGCGCCACCAGCTCACCGAACTGCGGGCGCGCGGCGAGATCCTCTCCGTACTGCTCGCCTCCGAGGCGATGATCTACCGCCGGTTCGGCTACGGACCGGCGACCTACAGCGGACGGCTCACCGTGCCCCGCCACCGCGCCGCCTTCGCCGCTCCCCGGGCGGGCGGCGAAGGCGGCGCCGACGCCGGATCCGTCGAAGTGCTGCGCAGCGACCGGTGCCGCGCCCTGCTCGAAGAGGTCTACGACCGCTACCGCCGCGTCCAGCCCGGCGCCCTGTCCCGGCCGGGCCACTGGTGGAAAGCGGGCGCGGGCCAGCCGCCGATCGCCCCCGCCCCGCGTCACATCGCCGTGCATCGCGACGCGCACGGCACCCCCGACGGGTACGTGAGCTACGCGATCAGCGATCCCGACGTCCTCAAGGTCGACGAGATCATCGCCGTGGACGACGCCGCGTACACCGCCCTGGCCCGTCACGTGCTCGAGCACGACCTCGTCGGCGAGATCGTCATCAAGCACGTCCCGGCCGGGCACCCGCTGCGCTGGCAGTTCGCCGACTTCCGCGCCGCCGAGACCGGCCCCGACGGCGACTGGCTGTGGGTGCGGATCCTGGACGTGCCCCGGGCCCTGACCGCGCGCGGCTGGCGTACGGACGGCGACCTCGTCCTGGAGGTCGCCGACCCGTTCCTCGGCTCCGGCCCCGAGCGCCACCTCCTGTCGGTCCGCGACGGCAAGGCCGACTGCGTCCGCACCGACCGGGCCCCCGACCTGTCCCTCGACGTGAGCGATCTCGGCTCGGTCTACCTCGGCGGCACCACTCCGAGCACCCTCGTCCGCGCCGGCCACATCAAGGCCCATCACGCCGAAGCCCCCGAGCTCGCGGACACCCTGTTCCGCACGGAGCGTGCCCCGCACTGCCTGCACTGGTTCTGACCCGGACCGGCGAAGCCCACGTTCTGCCGGAGACGGCTCTCGACCGGCGGGACTTCGGGAACCGGGACGCTCAGGAGGCGGACCCCTGTCCCCGTCCCGCCGCCCGGTGCTCGCGCCGCAGCCGCTCCCCGACCGCGCACCGCTTGGGGAGCCGCGCGCACTCCGCGCAGTCCATCAGGTGGTCCAGGTACCGGCGGTACTCGGGCCAGCCGGACGCCTGTCGGTCCTGCGCGTTCACCACGACTCCCTGCACCCGGCCGGGCCGGGAGACGCACGCGGCACGCATGCCTGCCGCGTGCGTCCCGCCCGGGAACCACCTCGCAGGAGGAACGTTTCCTCATGGGGGCGGATTTCGCGGGCAGGCGCGCCGTCGCGGCGGAACGCGTCGCTCCGAAGGGGGTGTCCGATGCGGGCGGGCCGCTGCGCGTACCCTCACCCCGTGCCCCGTCATCAGAACAAGCCACGGCGCCTGGTCGCCGACGGACGCGTGTACCTGTGGACGCTGCGTCACCAGCACCGCGTCCTGGACAGCGGCCGGTCCGCGGACTGCCGGCAGACCCTCACGCTGTACCCCCAACCGGCCGGTACGGGCGGCCCGTTGCGGATCGTCTTCGCCGAGGGCTCCGACCGCTTCGTCCCCGGCGGAGCGCCCCTGGGCTCCGGGGACGTGGGCTACGTCCACGGCAGCACCCTGAACCTGCACGAACCGGGTGCGGTGCGCGCCCTGCTCGACGCGGCCCGCGCCTCCGGCTGGGACGCGTCGGAACGCGGCCTCGTCGAGCGCGACGGCTGGGCGCTGCTGGAGGCGGCGGTCGCGGCCCGTTCCACGCCGGCTGAGTGACGGCGCGCGGGAAGGGCCCCACGGACGCATCCGTGAGGCCCCTCGCGTCCTGCGTGGCGTACGGGCGTCAGCCCACCGGCGCGATCGAGCGGCCCGCCCACTCCGGGGCCTGCTCGGTGAACTCGGCGAACCGGGCGAGGACCGCGTCGGGCAGCGGCACCGCGCGCCCCGCCTCCTGGTCCACGTGCACCGCCATCAGCTCCGTCGTCGCCACGGGCGCGGCGTCCGCCTCCGGCTCGCCCTCCGCGTCGGCGACCACGTACATCTCGTGCGTGAAGCGGGCCTTCTTGCCCGCCGCGCCCAACACGCGGGTGCGGACCGCGAGATGGGCGCCCTCCGGCACGTCCCGCAGATAGCGCAGGTGCGACTCGACCGTGTACAGGGAGCAGCCCGTGGACTCGCGGTAGCCCGAGTGCAGGCCCGTCTCGATCATCAGGGCGTCGGTGGCGTGGCCGAAGACGAGGACGTAGAACGCCTCGCTCATGTGGCCGTTGTAGTCGATCCACTCGGGGCGGACCGTGCGGTGCAGCAGCGGCACGGAGGCCGTCGTCGTGGTCATCGCGGGTCCTCCTGTCGCGGCAGGCGGCCCGTCGCGCGCAGGACGTCGATGACGCCCCGGTCGCGCTCGGCCACCAGGTCGGCGATCGTGCGCCCGTCCGCCGCCTCGTCGCAGCCCTCGACCACGGCGTCGTACAGCGCCTTGTCCAGCTCGGGCGCCTCCAGACGGGTCCACGGCGACTTCAGGGACGGACCGAAGTGGTCCAGCATGTGCGCCATGCCGCCCTCGCCGCCCGCCAGCGCGAACGTCAGCATCGGGCCCATGAACGCCCAGCGCAGGCCGGGGCCCTCGGTGATCGAGTCGTCGATCTCCTTCACCGTGGCCTCGCCGTTGGCGACCATGTGCAGCGCCTCGCGCCACAGTGCCTCCTGGAGGCGGTTCGCGATGAAGCCCGGCACCTCGCGGTTCATGGTGATCACGGACTTGCCCGCGACCTCGTAGAAGCGCGACGCCCACGCGACGGCGTCCTCGGCGGTGCGTTCGCCGCCGACGACCTCGACCAGCGGGATCAGGTACGGGGGATTGAACGGGTGGCCGACGACCAGGCGCGAGGGGTCCGCGGCCGTGGTCTGCATGTCCGTCATCGGGTAGCCCGACGTGGACGAGGCGATGACGACGCCGGCCGGCGCCGCCGCGTCGAGCCGGGTCAGCAGGTCGCGCTTCAGCTCCAGCTTCTCCGGCGCGCTCTCCTGCACGAACTCGGCGTCGGCCACGGCCTCTTCGAGGGTCGCGACGACCGTCAGCCGGTCGGCGGACGCGCCCTCGGCGAGCCCCAGCTGTGTCAGCGCGGGCCAGGCGGCGTCGACCAGGCGGCGCAGCTTCTGCTCGGCGTCGGGCGCCAGGTCCCAGGCCGTGACGTCGTAGCCACGCGCCAGGAAGTGGGCGACCCAGCCGCCGCCGATGACACCGGCGCCGACACAGGCGACGCGGCGGACGTTCTCGGGTGCGGTACGCATGATCAGGCGCCCTTCTTGTGCAGGCCGAGGATCTCGCGGGCCTCGTCGGGCGTCGCGACGCGGGCGCCGAGCGACTCGGTGATGGTCACGGCACGCTCGACGAGCTGGGCGTTGGTCGCCTTGTTGCCCTTGCCGAGGTACAGGTTGTCCTCCAGGCCGACGCGGACGTGGCCGCCGAGCAGGATCGACTGCGCGACCCAGGGCATCTGCATCCGGCCCAGCGCGAAACTCGCCCAACGGGCGCCTTCCGGCAGCATGTTGACCATCGACTGCAGCACGCCCGGGTCGGCCGGCGCGCCCCACGGGATGCCCATGCACAGCTGGAACACGGTCGGGTCGTCGAGCAGCCCCTCCGCGAGCATCTGCTTGGCGAACCAGAGGTGACCCGTGTCGAAGATCTCCAACTCCGGCCGCACACCCAGCTCTTGGATGCGCCGGGCGCCCGCGCGCAGCATGTCGGGCGTCGACACGTACAGGTTCGAGCCGTCGCCGAAGTTCAGCGAACCGCAGTCCAGGGTGCAGATGTCGGGCAGCAGGTCCTCGACGTGCGGCAGCCGGTCCAGGCCGCCGACCAGGTCGGAGCCGGGCAGCGGGAAGCCCTCCAGCGGGCGGTCCGGGTCGATCACCAGGTCGCCGCCCATGCCGGCGGTGAGGTTGATGACGACGTCGGTCCCGGTCTCCTTCACCCGCTCGACGACCTCGCGGTACAGCTTCGGGTCGCGCGACGGGTCGCCGGTCTCGGGATCGCGTACGTGGATGTGGACCACGGCGGCACCGGCCTCGGCGGCCTCCACCGCGTTCCGGGCTATCTGCTCCGGGGTGACGGGGACGTGCGGGCTCCGTCGGACGGTGTCACCTGCGCCGGTGAGGGCGCAGGTGATGATGGTGCTCTCGTGCAGGGGCATGTGGGGGCCTCCCGTTCCGTTGGGGACTGGGTGTGGGGGGGTCTCGACAGGGGGTGCCGAGTCGGCGGGCCTGGGAGCGGCTCAGGCCAGCAGGGTCGTGCGTACGTGGGCCAGGAGCGCGGCGTGCATGGCGTCCGCGCCGGCGCTCTCGGCACCGGTGCCTTCCGTCCTGGCGGCCAGGACCTGCGTCGCCAGACCGTCGATGAGCGCGGTCAGGGTCAGCGCGGCGGACTCGGGGTCGGCGGACGAGCGGAACACGCCCTGCTCGATCCCTCGGCGGACGACGTCGGCGACGGTCTCCCGCCACTGGCGGTAGTACTCGGTGTGCAGCCGGCCCACCGCCGTGGACCGGGCGGCCTCGGCCCACAGGTCGAGCCAGACCGCCCACTGCCGGCGCTGCTGCGCGGTGCGCGGCGTCTGCAGTTCGATGAGCTGGCGCAGTTCCGCCGCCGCGTCGTCCGCCTCGGCGAGCCGGGCGGCGCGGCGCGCCGTGTCCTCGTCCATGCACCAGCGCACCGAGGCCTCCAGGAGGTCGGCGCGGCCGGGGAAGTGGTAGTGGATCGCGGCGCTGCTCGTGGCGCAGGCGCGGGCGATGTCCGCGACCCGCACCGCGTGGAAACCGTGCTCGGCGATCAGCCGGACCGTCTCGCGGACGATCTGCAGCGGCCGCCCGCCCTCGACGGGCACGGCGGCGGCCGGCCCGGCGTCCGGCGCGGGCTCGGCGTGCTCCCGGTGCCGTGCCCCGAGCAGCCAGCCCGCGTCCACCCGCCCCTCGTCGGCGATCCGCGCCAGCTCGGCGGCCGTGAAGCGGCGGGTGCCGCTCAGCGACCGGGACAGCTTGGACGGATCCATGACGATGCGGCGCGCGAACTCGCGCTGGCTGACCCCCGCGGCCGTGATGACCTCACGGACGCGGACGGCGGTGTCGGCGGCGGGCACGCCACCGGTGACGTCGTCGGTTTCCACGGGCACGACCCTAACCGCGTGTTGAGAAGAACTCAACACGTGGTCTGGATTTTGCCCTGCTACTCCCACGTGAGCTGGGATGTTGTGCTTCTGACTTTCGCATCAGTCAGGATCGCAACGCCTGCGGAGGCTCCTGCGGGTTCGGATCAGTGGTGCGCGGCGATCTGCTCACGCACCCACTCCGGGTCGGGATTGGTGCGGGCGCGCCCGGCCACGACGACCGTCGGCACCGTCTCGTCGCCCCCGTTCACCGCGCGCACCGCCGCCGCGCCCTCCGGGTCCCGCCAGATGTCGACCCAGTGCACCCGGCGCGCCTCACGGCCGAGCCGGGCCCGCAGCCGCAGGCAGTACGCACAGCCGGGCCGCCAGTAGACGACCGGCCGGCCGTCCGCCGCGCTGCGCCGCTGTGCCTCCGCCGCACCGACGGACCTCGGGAAGACCAGCGGGGAGGTGGCGCCCGCGAGTGCCAGGAACAGCAGGAGGACGCCGACGGCCGCCCCCGGACTGTCCTCGAGCACCTGGACGGTGGCGAGGGCGGCGCCGCAGAGGGCGATGAGCGACGGGGCGATCCAGGCGCGGGTCATGGAGCCGGAGGCTACAGTGCGCCGCCGCCTCGATCGTGGGCGTGGGGTTGCCCGGCCGGCCGGACCGTGGCTCGCGGAACGGTGGGGCCGGGCAACCCGGCGTCCGGAAATGGTGCGTGCAGGTCACCCGCGCTGCGCAATCGCGCGTATCCGGACGTGCCACACAACGAAGCAAGATCGGGCGCGTTGTGGCACAGGGGGCGCGAATTGACGGTGTGCCGCGCATCCTCACGCGCTGCGCACGCCGTCTTCACGAGACGGCCCCCGTGCGGCACGCGCCGGGACGTCATCGGGCCGTCGCAGGGGCGCGGTCAGAGCACCGCGTCGGCGGCCATGAGTGCCGCCACCGCCAACAGGACGTAGGCGAAGACGCGTTGCAGGGTGCGCCCCGTGAGCTTCCGGGACAGCCGCTTGCCGTCCCACGCGCCGAGGATCGCGGCCGCGGTGAAGGGGGCGACGACGGCGAGGTCCAGATGGGTCCCGCTGCCGGCCCGGGCACCGAGCGCGGCCAGGGAGTTGACCGTGATGACCAGCAGGCTGGTGCCGACCGCCCGCCGCATGGGCAGGCTCAGCACGCCCACCAGGACGGGCACGGCGAGGAATCCGCCGCCGACACCCAGGAACCCCGTGACCGCGCCGAGCCCGGAACCGGCGGCCCCGGCCTTGCCCGGATGGACCGGGCCGGGTGCCCCGGTCTCGGCGGGGCGCAGCATCCGTACCGCCGCGAGTGCCGCGACACCGGCGAAGGCGAGGGTCAGCACGGTCTGCGGCACACGGCCGGCGACCGCGCCCGCGAGCATCGCGGGGACGATGCCCGCCGCCGCGAACAGGAGTCCGGTGCGCCAGGCGACGTTCCCGTCGCGGGCGTGGCCGGCGAGGGCCGTGAGCGAGGTGACGGTGACGATGACGAGGCTGGTGGTGATCGCCGCCGTGGGGGAGAGACCGAGCGCGTAGATCAGGGCGGGCACCGCGAGGACGCTGCCGCCACCGCCGAGCCCGCCGAGGGCCAGACCGACGACCGCCCCCGCGGCGAGGGCGAGGAGGAGCGCGGTCATGCCGGTGAACCGTCGCTCCCGCGCGCGTCGACGACGGGGTGACCCGAGGAGGCCCAGTCCTGCATCCCGCCCACGACGTCCACGGCTTCGGCCCCGCGCTCGCGCAGCAGATCCACGGCGCGCCGCGAACGGTTGCCGCTGCGGCAGATCACCACGAGGGGCCGCCCCAGCGCGGCGGCGGGCAGCGCGGCCCCCGAGGCCAGCGCGGACAGCGGCGCGAGAACGGCCCAGGGCGCGTGCCCCGCGTCCCACTCCTCCGGTTCGCGTACGTCGAGGAGGACGGCCGGGGCGTCGGCGCCGGCGGTACACCGGTGGGCCGCTTCGACGGTGACGCGGCGCGCTCCGTCAGGGAAGGGGGGCATCTCGCAGCCTTTCAAGGGGAGTTGGGGGTAGGGGTGGCGGGGCTCAGGCGACGACGGCCAGGCCGGCCTCGGTGGCCGCGTCGAACCCGTCGTCGACGGCCACGACGTCCCGGCCCGCGGCGTCGAGGAGCGACGCGGCCATGCCCGCCCGCATGCCGCCGGCGCAGTGCACCCACACGGTGCCGGCCGGGACCTCGCCGAGCCGTCCGTGCAGTTCGTGCACGGGGATGTGCACCGAGCCCGCGATGTGTCCGCTGGCCCGCTCGGACGCGCGCCGCACGTCGAGCACGACGACGCCGTCCGTGCCGCGCTCGGCGAGCCCGGCGAACGTGGATCGCGGGAAGGAGGCCAGGGCGCCGTCGACGGTCCAGTCCTCCGGGGCGCCGGTCGCGGCGGCCGCCGGGCGGTCGATGCCGACCCGGACCAGCTCCCGCTGCGCGTCGGCGAGTTGGCCGGGGGAGTCCGCGAGCAGCGTCACCGGCTTGCCCCACGGGATCATCCAGGCCAGATACGTGGCGATCTTGCCGTCCGCCTCGAAGTTGAAGGTGCCCGCGACGTGGCCCTCCGCGAACGCGACCCGGTTGCGCAGGTCCACGACCCACTCGCCGGCCGCGAGCCGGGCGGCGATCTCGCGGGCGTCCGCGACGGCGGGAGGCGTCAGGTCCAGCGGGGCGGGGCCGCTCGCGTTGGCCGGGCCCATGTGCGCGTAGTACGCGGGGATGTCGTCGAGCCCGTCGAGGAGCGCGGCGACGAAGCTGTCGACGTCGGTGGTGAGCGCCGCGTTGGCGGCCTTCTCGTGGCCGATCGTGGTGGCGTCGCCCTCGGCCTGCGCGGAGGAGCAGAAGCTGCCGAAGCCGTGTGTCGGCAGCACCGCGGTCTCGTCCGGCAGTTCGGTCGCGAGGCGGTGCGCGGAGGCGTGCTGGGCGCGGGCGAGCTCCTCGGTCAGCCGGGGCTCGACCAGGTCGGGGCGGCCCACCGTGCCGATCAGCAGGGAACCGCCGGTGAACGCGGCCACGGGTGTGCCCTGCTCCTGGAGCACGTACGCGGTGTGGTGCGGGGTGTGGCCGGGGGTGGCGACGGCGCGCAGGGTGAGTCCGGCGTCGACCGTGACCGTGTCACCGTCCGCCACCGGCACCCGCGCGAAGGACACGTGCGCCCCGGCCGGCACCAGATAGGCGGCGCCCGTCACACGGGCCAGCTCCAGACCGCCGGTCACGTAGTCGTTGTGGATGTGGGTCTCCACGACGTGCGTGATCCGCACCCCGCGCCGCGCCGCCGCGGCGAGGACCTGGTCGAAGTCGCGCGGCGGATCCACCGCCACCGCCGTCCGCGTCCCGCCCGCCAGGTAGTGCCGGTTGCCGAGCCCTTCGAGCTCGATGGTGTCGATGAAGAACACGGTTCATTCCCTTTCGCGAAGTACCCCCCGGGGTATAGAAAAACCGTAGCACAGGTACCCCCGGGGGTATTTTTCGCGGTGTGGTGAGGTGAGGGGTGTGAGGTGAGTGAGTGGTTGTGCTGCGGACCCCGCGCACGGCGCAGCCGTATGCAGCCGTGCGGCCCGGCGGTCGGGGGACGGGACCGGCCCGGCGTCGGCTACGAGGCGCCGACGGCCTCCAGGAGGCGGTGCAGGTCGTGGGCCGCCTCCGCGCTGGACAGTGTCGCGGCGGTCAGGACGGCGGCGGTCGCCGCGGCGAGCAGCGGATGGCGGCCGAGCGGCGGGGCGAGGAGCGCGGCGACGCGGCGCGGCACGGGTCCGGCGGCCGCGATCCCGGTGCGCCGGGCGAGGCCGAGGATGCCGAGCGCGGCGCCCAGGGGGCGGCGCGCGGCGGGCCGGGAGGCGAGCGCCGCCTTGCCGACGGCGCGCGCGACCCGTCCGCGGTCGCCGGTCGCGGCGGCGGCGCGCTCGTCGGCCCAGCGTTCGACCGTGTACGTCACGGACCGGGCGAGCGGGCGCAGGAACGGGTTGGCGGCGGCGCCGAGCTGGGCCAGTGCCACGAACGCGTAGTGGTGCCCGGCCAGATGGGCCCGCTCGTGCGCGAGCAGGATGCCGTGCTCGGTCCGGTCGAGGGTGTCGAGCATGCCCGTGGAGACGACGACGCGCCCCGGCAGCCCCGGGAGCGCGAACGCGTCCGGCGCGTCGTCCTCGATCACGACCACTCCGTCACGGGCCGGCATGCAGGCGGCCTCCACCGCGGCGGCCGCGAGGGTGCGGGCCCGGCGCCAGAGCATGCGCACGGCCATGACGACCGCCCCGCCGAGGAGGAGCCCGGCGGCCAGCGAGACGGACAGCTCGATCGGGTCGTCGCGCTGCGCGGTACCGGCCGACCAGTGCCCGAGCCCGGCCAGGAACGGCAGCCGGAGCAGCCCCGCGACGGCGAGCGCGCCCAGCGAGAGCGTGCTCGCCGCGCCGAGGACCAGCGAGGTCGCGGTCAGCAGCCAGGTGGCGAGGCGGGGCTCGCACCGCTCGGCGAGCGGCCGGGCGAACAGCGGCGCGAGCAGGGGCAGCAACAGCGGCAGGTAGACGGCGATGTGCATCGGGCGGCGCGTCCTCAGGGGGCCTGGTCGAGCAGCCGGCGCAGCAGCTCGGCGTCGGAGCTGGACAGGTCGTCCGCGAAACGGGCGAGGACGGTCTGCCGGTCCCGGCGCTCGGCCAGCACTGTGTGCATCCGGCGCGCGGCGAACCCGGCGTCGTCCGTCACCGGCGCGTACGCGTACGCCCGCCCGCGCCGGGTGCGGCTCAGCAGCTCCTTCGTGTGCATGCGGGTGAGGATCGTCACGACGCTGCTGTACGTCAGCTCGCCGCCGAGGCGTTCGGTGACCTCGCCCGGTGTCAGGGCGGCACCGGCCTCCTGCAGCAGGGCGAGGATCTCGGCCTCGCGCGCGCCGTTGGGCCGCTTGGGGCCGCTGTCCGGCAGCTGGGAGCCCATGGGTTTGGCGTTCCTTCCGTCACCTTCTACAGTCGTGTAGAAGTTCGACACCGGTGTAGAAGCTGGTGTGCCTCAGTGTGCCATGCGCCCGAACGGAACGGACAACGGACAACAGATGAGTGCCATCAGCCTCGGGCAGTCGGTGATCCTCGGCGTCGTCGAGGGCGTCACCGAGTTCCTGCCCGTATCCTCCACCGGCCACCTCAAGATCGCCGAGGGACTCATGGACATCCCGGTGAACGACCCCGCCGTGGTCGGCTTCACCGCGGTCATCCAGGTCGGCGCGATCGCCGCCGTGCTCGTCTACTTCTTCAAGGACATCGTGCGGATCGTCACCGCGTGGGGCCGCGGTCTGCGCGACAAGGAGGAGCGCTACCACCACGACTACAAGTTCGCCTGGTGGGTGATCTGCGCGACGATCCCGATCGTGGTCGTCGGCCTCGCCGCGAAGCCGCTCATCGAGGGCCCGCTCGCCTCCCTGTGGGTGGTCGCGGGGTCCCTCGTCGCGGGATCGGGCGTCATGTGGGTGGCCGACCGGACGGGCCTGCACAAGCGCGGCGAGGACGACACCACGTTCAAGGACGCCATGCTCGTGGGCTGCTCGCAGATCCTCGCCCTGCTCTTCCCCGGCTTCTCGCGCTCCGGGGCGACCATGTCCACCGCGCTCCTGCTCGACCTCGACCGGGTCGCCGCGACCCGCCTGTCCTTCTTCCTCGGCATCCCCGCCCTGACCGGCGCCGGCCTGTACGAGCTGAAGGACGCCGTGGGCAGCGGCGCGGGCGCGGCCCCCATCGTGGCCGGCACGGCCGTCTCCTTCGTCGTCGCGTACGCCTCGATCTCCTGGCTGCTGAAGTTCGTGGCCCGCCACTCCTTCAACGCCTTCGTCGTCTACCGCGTGGTCATCGGCCTGGCCCTGTTCGGCCTGCTCGGCGCGGGTGTGCTCAGCGCCTGACGCGGACGCGCCGACCGTTCGGCAGCGGGCCCGAAGGCCGACAAGGTGCGGCAGCCCCCGACTTTGGGCAGAGTAAGGGGGCGATTTATGTCGTTCGGTACGAAAAGCCGTTCAGGATGATTCACAAGGGAAACCCCACAGAGTGGGCTGGTGCGAGGGGATCTCGTGGGACCGGAGTGAGCGATGTTCCGCAGTGGGTCCGCCGACGGCGGTGACGAGCTGCTTCAGCGGCTCGGCGCGCTGACCGCCCGGGCCCGGGAGCTGGCCGAGATGCAGCGCTCCCGGGTCGAGCTGGCGGTGGCCCTGCAGCACGGCATGCTGCCCCGCGACCTGCCGCGCCCCCCGGGCGTACGGATCGCCGTGGGCTACATGCCGGCCAACCACGGGCTCAACGTGGGCGGCGACTGGTACGACGCCTTCCCCATGTCCGACGGCCGCATCGGCATCTCCATCGGCGACGTCCAGGGCCACAACGCCCAGGCGGCCGCCTTCATGGGCCAGGTCCGGGTGGCCCTGCGCGCGCTGGCCTCGGTCACCGAGGACCCCGGCCGGCTGCTCGGCCGGACGAACGACCTGCTGATCTCCCTCAACGCCGACCTCTTCGCCACCTGCACGTTCCTGCGCCTGGACCCCGACACCGGCGTCCTGGAGTGTGCGCGGGCCGGACACATCCCGCACATCTGGGCCACCGCCGACGGCCGCTCCGGCATCGACGACGGCGAGGTCGGGCCGCCGCTCGGCGTGATGCGCGGCGCCGAGTACCCCGTGGCCTGCCACCGGCTGACCGTCGGCGGCGTCCTCGTCCTCGTCACGGACGGCGTCGTCGAGGGCCCCTCCCTGCACATCGACGACGGCCTCGGCCAGGTCAGACGACTCGCCGAGATCACCGCCGGGGCCAGCCTCGGCATCGACGCGCTCGTCGGCGGCGTGATGAAGCTGGCCGACACCGTCGGGCACGAGGACGACGCCGCCGTGCTCGTCATCGGCCACGACGTCGGCGTGCCCTGGTACCCGGCACCGAAGCTGCCCCCCGCCCCGGGCGGCTCCTCGCGCGGCCCCGGCCGGACGCCCTCGTCTGGCCGATCCGGTCCGCCCGGTGTCTGATGACTGCTGTGGTGGTGACTCGGCGACTGCTGCCGCCCGTGGAGGCGGCCCTCAAGCTCCTGGTCGTGGCCGCCTGCTACTACGTGGCCGGCCGCATCGGTCTGCTGAGCCAGGTCGTCGTCGAGGGCGTCGTCGTCACCCCCATCTGGCCCCCGACCGGCGTCGCCGTCGCGGCCCTGCTCATGTTCGGCGTACAGGTGTGGCCGGGCATCGCCCTCGGCTCCTTCCTCGTCATCGCCTCCATCGTCACCCCGCAGATGACCACGCTCGTCAACGTCGCGGGCAACACCCTCGCCCCCCTGTGCGCCTACTTCTGCCTGCGCAGGATCGGCTTCCGGCTCGACATCTCACGGCTGCGCGACGGGCTCGCCCTGGTCTTCCTGGGCGGGCTCGGCGCCATGCTGATCAGCGCGACGATCGGCGTCGGCGTCCAGGCCGTCAACGGAGACCTGGACCGGGGCGAGTTCTGGGCCGTCTGGCTGTCCTGGTGGGTCGGCGACGCGATGGGCGTCCTCCTGGTCACCCCGCTGCTGCTCCTCCTCGTGGGCGTCGGCCGCGCCCCGTGGGGCCGCCGCTGGCTGGAGGCCGCCTGCCTGGCCGTGGCCGCGCTCGTCATCGTGCCGCTCGGCGCACTCGGCGAGACGAGCCTGCTCTTCCTCGTCTTCCCGCTGCTGATCTGGGCGGCCCTCCGCTTCCAGCTGGCCGGCAGCACGCTGTGCGCCCTGTTCTCCTCCGTCCTGACCACGTACGCCGCGAACACCGGCAAGGGGGCCTTCCTCAATCTGTCCAAGGTCGAGATCATGGTGAAGCTGCAGGCGTTCAACGGCGCCACCGCCCTGACCGCCCTGCTGCTCTCGGCGCTCGTCACCGAACAGATCGCGACCCGCCGCTCGGTGCAGAGCGCCTGCGACGAACTCGCCGAGGTCCTGGACCATCTGGCCGCGGGCGAGATGCCGCCGGAGGTGCCGCCCCGGCACCTGCCGGACCCGTCCCGGGCCGAAGGAGACCCCGCATGAGTATCCGGCGGATGGACAACGTCCTGATCGTCGTTGAGGACCTCGACGCCGTCATCGCGTTCTTCGTCGAACTCGGCATGGAACTGGAGGGCCGGTTCCCGCTCGAAGGGCGCTGGGCCGAGCGTGTCATCGGCGTCAACGACGTGCGCCAGGACGTCGCCATGCTGCGCGTCCCGGGCGCCCCCGGACGGGTCGAGCTCGCCCGGTTCCACCGCCCCGCCCCCGTCGTCCCGGAACCGCAGGCCGCCCCGTCGAACACCCTGGGCCTGCGCCGGATCATGTTCGCCGTCGACGACCTCCACGACACCGTCGCCCGCCTGCGCCCCCACGGCGCCGAACTCGTCGGCACGATCGAGCGCTTCGAGGACACCTTCCTGCTCGCCTACGTGCGCGGCCCCGAGGGCATCATCGTGGGCCTCGCCGAAGACCTGGCCTGACCCGAACGGGGGAAGGGGAGCACGCCTGTGCCAACCGGCCCGTGGGGTTGATCGCCGCCGTGGTGCGTACAGATACGGGTGTGCCCTCGGGGGACGGCAAGGCGGGTGCGGGACCGGAAGGAGGGGGGCCGGTCCCGCACCCGTCGGAACGCACCAGCACACCGGCGTTCGGTGTGACCTACGGTGCCGACAACTGGGCTCTGTGCTGCGGGCCCGAGGGGGAGTGCGCGTCCCCGGACCCGCGGTGTCCTGTGCAACGAGCGGGACGCAGAAACGATGCGCTCCGGGTCGCCCGGTCTACTGTCCGTTTCCCTGCGGGCCCGCCGACGCAGGCACGGGCGGACCCGCGGGAACCGGTCCGGGCAGCAGGGCCGCCTCCTGATGCCGCGCGTGCGCCGCCGCCCGCTGCGCCTCGGTCATGACGTCACCCCGCTCCCGCACGAGTTCTTCATAAATGGGCGCGAGATCGTTTCCGGCGCCGTGCGTACGTGTCACCTCATTGCTCCTTCCGCTGCCCTTGCCCGCCGTTTCGCCGTGCTGCGGCATTCACCGGTATCCATCGGCGTTCACCGAACCGTCAGGCGCGATTGATCCGAGCCGCGATCCCATGGCCCACCGCCAAATAGATCAACGCCGGAAGACCGAAATTGAGAATGATCCGCAGGAATTCTGTGTCCATCGTGAAAATGTCCTGTGCCCACCCGGAGAGCCAGTCGGCAGTCGAGTGCACGAACGAGACGAACGGGTTCGCCCCGTTGGCCTCCAGGAGGTACAGAACGATCCAGAGGCCCAGGAAACCGGCGGCGACGTCGGCGATCGTGGAGATCGTGAGGGCCGTCCTGCGGGCCGTGCGCGCGGTGCGCTCCGAGCGGTCGGGCTCCGGGGGCCGCTCGTACGACTGGTATCCGGGTGTGGGGTGGCCGGTGCCGTTCACAAGAAATCCCATCTGACGCTTGGCCTTTCTCCCCTTCAGCGCCGCGCAATTGCTGGCGTGTTACACCCGGGCCCCCGAGCCCGCACATATGGTGCCCTGTTCCCGCACGTACAGAAATTCATCGGCAGCCCGTGACATTGCGGACCCCGCGCGGCCGCCGCCCGGTGCGCCGGCGCAGTCCGGAGCAGAATGGCGGGCATGGATGTAAGGCTGTCCTCGGCGCGCGGGCGCTGGATCCTCGCGTGCGTCGTGCTCGCCTCCGGCATGGCCATGCTCGACGGAACCGTCGTGAACGTCGCACTGCCCAAGATGGGCCGCGACCTCGACGCCTCCCTCTCCACCCTCCAGTGGGTCGTCAACGCCTACATGCTGACGCTGTCCGCGCTGCTCCTGTGGGGCGGCGCCCTCGGCGACCGGATCGGGCGGCGGCGCACCCTCGTCCTCGGCGTCGCCTGGTTCGCCGTCGCCTCCGCGCTGTGCGGCCTCGCCCCCGACGAGGGGACGCTCATCGCGGCCCGCGCCCTGCAAGGTGTCGGCGGCGCCCTCCTCACCCCGGGCTCACTGGCCCTCGTACGGGCCGTGTACCACCCCGACGACCAGGCGCGGGCGGTCGGCGCGTGGTCGGGCCTGACCGGGGTCGCCGGCGCGCTGGGGCCCTTCCTCGGCGGCTGGCTCATCGACGGGCCCGGCTGGCGCTGGATCTTCCTCATCAACGTGCCGCTCGCCGCCGTCGTCCTCGCCATCGCCCTGCGCCACGTGCCCGAGAGCCGCGACCCGGCCGCGGCCGACACCCCCTTCGACCAGCTGGGAGCGGCCCTCGCCGCGCTCTGTCTCGCCGGTGTCAGCTACGCCCTGATCGGCGCGTCCGGCGGTGTCCCAGCCGGCGGCACCGCGCTCGCGGCGGTGCTCGGTGTCGCGGCCGGAGTCGCCTTCGTCCTCGTCGAGCGGCGCAGGGCCGCGCCGATGCTGCCGCCGTCCCTGTTCCGCTCCCGCCTGTTCAGCGCCACCAACGGCATGACCCTCTGCCTCTACGCGGGCATCGGCGGCATCCTGTTCCTGCTGCCCGTGCAGCTCCAGGTGGCCCTCGGCTACGACGCGCTGGAGGCCGGGGTGGCGACCCTGCCGATCACCGTCCTGATGCTGCTCCTCTCCGCCCGCTCGGGCGACCTCGCCCGCCGCGTCGGCCCGACCGTCCCCCTCGTGACCGGACCGCTCGTGGCCGCGGTCGGCGTCCTGCTCATGCTGCGGATCCACCCCGGCTCCTCGTACGCGGCCGACGTGCTGCCCGCGGTCGGCGTGCTCGGTCTCGGCATGGCCACGTTCGTGGCACCGCTGACCGCGACCGTCCTGGCCTCCGTGGAGCCCGAGCGCGCCGGGCTCGCCAGCGGGGTCAACAACACCGCGGCCCGCGTCGCGCAGCTGCTCGTCGTCGCCGCGCTGCCGCTCGCCGTGGGACTGTCCGGCGAGGCGTACACCCGGCCCGACGCCGTGAACACGTCCTTCCACCGCGCCGCGTACGGCTGTGCGGGCCTGTTCGTCCTGAGCGCCGTGCTGGCAGCGGTCTTCGTCCGTCCCCGGACGGTGCGCCCGCGCCTGGCCGAGGCGCCGCGTCCCCAGTGCCGCGCCCACCTGGGCGTCACGGCCCCCGCGCTGGAGCCCGGCGAGGACGCCCGGCGTCACTGATATTGGTATACCGCACGTATGTGGGTGGTCGAAGCATCCATCGTCGCGACCGCGCCCGGATCATCGGCGGATCGGGGTGGGTGGCGCAGAGGGATTCGCCATCTTCCCAGTTCAGGCCGGTGATTGAGGTGTGTGGTAGGTGCGGTGCGCGGCGGGACTGAAGGCCGGGCCGCGGGCGGGGCATTTCTGAATCTCCGGGACGGGTCCCCGACGGGCGGCGAATGGGATACCGTCCGGGCCAGCTTGGATCGCACCAGGCTCTGTGGGGCGCACCGGCCCCGTCGGTGTCCCCGCGGTCTCCGTCCGGCACAGGAGCACCCGATGAAGTCCCACGCCATGTCCTCCCGGCGCGCCCGCCTCATGGCCGGCGCCGCCCTCACCGCCGTCGCCCTCGGGGGCCTGGGCGTGTACAGCGCCAACGCTTCGTCCCCGGCCGCGCCGGCCACGACCACGGTGCGGACCGACGCGTCGAACAAGAACTTGATCCAGACCACGCACCTGTCGATCGACGCCGCCACCAGAGCGGCGCAGGCCGCGCTCGACGCCGCCGAGAAGGAGAACCAGCGCGTCTCCGTCGCGGTCGTCGACCGCAACGGCAACACGGTCGTCGCCCTGAGAGGCGCCGGCGCCGGCCCGCAGTCGTACGAGTCCGCCGAGAAGAAGGCGTTCACCGCCGTCTCCTTCAACGCCCCGACCTCCGAGCTGGTCAAGCGCCTCGCGAACGCCCCGACGCTCAAGGACATCCCCGGCACGCTCTTCCTCGGCGGCGGCTACCCGGTCACCGCCAAGGGCGCACCGATCGCCGGTATCGGTGTCGCGGGCGCGCCCTCGGGCGACCTCGACGAGAAGTTCGCCAAGGCGGGAGCCGACGCGCTCGGGCACTGACCCCCGTGAACCGCCACCGCCCGCGGCCGGAACCCGAGCCGGCCGCGGGCGGTCGGCTCAGCCGTTCCAGGCGCAACTGCCCAGCGTCGCCTTCCCCTTGCCGACCAGCGAGTCCGCCTCCCGGGCCGGCAGCGCCCGCGTGTGCTCGTCCCGGCAGACCACCGTCCGGTCCGCCCGGCCCGCCAGGTCGACGAGGATCTGGTCCCAGTGGCGGTACTGGACGTCGTGCCCGGAGTCCGCGTACGTGCGGGTCCGCACCTGGCCGGGGGCGAACTGCTCACGCCACGTGGCCAGGGTGCTCGCGGGCACGGTGGTGTCCTTGTCGCCGTGGTACAGGAACACGGGCGCCGTCAGCTTCGACGCGTCCGGGCCGGGGCGCTCGCAGTACAGCCGCTGCTCGTGCACCTGCGGCGCCGGATCCGCCTGCTGGCCGCGCTGGTTGTAGGTCCGCGCCCCCTCCTCGTACGCGGTGTCGGCGAAGCCGGGGATCGACCGGACCGGGCTGTCGGCGGGGAAGGCCCACCACACTCGCGGGTCCCTGATCTGGTCCTTCACGGCGGCCGAGAGCTGCTCGTCGGACAGGGCGCAGTACGCCGGCTTCGCGCCGAAGGGCGGGAGCGCGGCCGCCAGGTGCAGGGCGCTGATCCGCTCAGGGGCGCGGGAGGCGATCTCGGCGGCGTACGGGCCGCCGCCGGATATCGCGATCACCTTGAACTCCCGTACGCCGAGCCGGTCGAGGACCTGGAGCACGTCCTCGGCGTAGTCGGCGCGGCCCAGTTCCGGATCGTAGGCGGTGTCGCCGAAGCCGTTGCGTTCGACCGTGATCATGCGCAGGCCCAGGTTCTGCCGGGTCGTGCGCAGGAAGTCGGTCATGTGGACGGCCCGGGCGCTGGTCCCGGTGCCGCCGATGTAGAGCACCGGAGTGCCGTCGGCCGGGCCCGAGTCGGTGTAGTGGGCGGTGCGGCCCGAGGGCAGCTTCGCGGCGCGCACGTCGGCGCCGAGGGAGTCGAACGTGTTCTGCACCTTCGGCTCGGCCGGGGGGCTCGCGCTCACCGCGCCGGTGCCGCCGATGACGATCCCGCCGAGGAGGGCGAGGGCGGCGACGCCGACGGTGGTCGTGGTGCGGTTGAGCGCGGGCATCGGCACGGGAACTCCTGGGGCCGGAGGGACACTTGACGTGCCCGCGCCTACCCGCCGCCGAGTCGGCTCACACAGGGAGCCGCCGGGGCGGTCGGGACGCCGACGGGATTCGAACCCGCGGGATGAAGACGGGCGTGCCCGCCCCTCTCCTCCAGTCGGCGTGAGCGAGGCACCGCTCACGCCGATCGCAATGGGCCGCTCTGCCACGACGCCCCGACCTGCGGAACCGCGCGATTCCGCTCACCGCAGCATAGAGATCGGACCTGTGCGGGGCGATCGATTTGTCGGCCGATGACGAAGTCCTGCCGCGGCGAGGGTGTCCGGGACTCCCTGCCCGCGGTTCGACCACGGCGCGAATTGAACGGTGCATGCCAAAAGAAGCGCGACCGTGCCTTGTCGTCTCAAGAGGGGCGTGCCTCAATGGGCCCACTCACCACGGCTGACAGACCGTCAGGCCACCGGTGCGACCTTCCCCCCACACGAAGGGCACAGGGCACGCCCATGCGACGAAACCCCCGTATCTCCTTCTCCGCTCCCCTGCGCGCCGGGCTGACCGCGGCGCTCGGCGCCGGCCTCGCGGCCGGCGTACTGGCACTGGCTCCCGCGGCCGGCGCCGTCGCGCCGCAGACCGCCACGATCTCCTTCGACTGCGGCACCTGGGGCTCCGGCAGCGCCACCCTCACCGCGGCGCAGAACGGCACCGCCGCGACCATCGAGGTGTCGACCTCCGCCATCACCGCTCCGATCAATGTCGGCGCGGGCTCCGTGAACTCCACCCTCACCCTCACCAACCACGGCACGGGCGCGGTCCAGTTCACCGGCAACTCCAACCCCGCGATCCCGGCCGGCAGCCCCGTGTCGACCGGCCCGCTCACCGGGACGGTCGCCTCCGGCGACAGCCTGGAGGCGACGTCCCTGAAGGTGGTCGTCTTCGGCATCACGGCGACCTGTACGGCGACCTCCGCGCAGGCCCCGGGCCCGCTCGTCTTCGACTGAGCGCAACGGCGTCCGGCACGGAGGTATGAGGTGCGGGGGTATTGGCCCGTCGTGGCCGGTACCCCCGCACGCGTGTTCAGTGCGCGGCGGCCGCGGAATCCGGTGCGGCTCCGGCGACGGCCGCGATCACGGCGGCATGCGTCGGCCATGCCGCGCGGCCGGGGCGGGTCAGGGCGTAGCTGCGGCGGGTTCCGGCCAGCCCGTCCAGGGGGAGCGTGCGCACGCCGGGGTGGCGGGGGCCGTCGGCGGCCACGAAGGCGGTGCCCAGGCCCGCCGCGATGAGCCGTGCCGCCAGGTCGAGGCTGTCCACGTGATGCTGGACGCGGGGGCTGAACCTGTGCGCCGCCGTCACAACCGCGACGCCGTGGAGCGGACCTCGCCACGGCGCGGGCCGGCGCCGAGCTGATCCGCGCCGCCGACCACGTGGACCTGCTCGTCGAACCCGAGCTGTCCGTCCTCGTCTTCGAGCGCCACGGCTGGGACCACGCGGACTACGCGCGCTGGAGCCGCGCCCTGCTCGATGCGCAAGCGGCCTTCGTCACCCCCACCAGCCACCGCGGCCGCCCCTGCACCCGCCTCGCGATCGTGAACCCGGCGACGCCCCCGGACGACATCCGCCTGATCGTCGACTCGATGCGCGAGCCCGCCGCCCGACAAGGGTCCGATGGTCAAATGCCTATGTGATCAAGGAAAAGAAGGAGTCAAGCGGGCGCATATGGCTTGATCTGAGGCGCGAACTGACGGGACGGCAGGTTAGCCTGAGATTGGTTGTCTGGGGCAACCAAATTGCCCGGGGTGGGCCCCACCCCCTCCGGGCGCGCCCGCATGCGTGGGCGGCCCCGGACCTCCGTGACCGATCGAGCACCACCACGGGCGCACCCAGGGACGAGGGCGCCCGTGGGTTCAGGAGGAACGCACATGCCCGCCGAGGCATCCGCAGCCGTAGCCACCCCCACGCGCGCCACCCGCCAAGACCCCCCATTCTTCCGTACTTTCGTCGAGGAGAGCCTCGACGCCCTCCGGGCCGCCCCGGACCGCGAACTGCTGGTCCACGGCGAACACCGCATGACGTCCCGTCAATTCCACGCGCTGGTCCACGGAATGGCCCACGCCCTCGCCGCCGCCGGCGTCGAGCGGGCCACCACCGTCACCCTGCTCAGCGGCAATCTGCCCGAGGCCGTCGCGGCCCGGTACGCCGCCAACCTGCTGGGCTGCCGCGTCAACCACCTCTACAACAAGCTGTCCGCCGACGTGCAGGCGACGATCGTCCAGGACGTCGAGACGCGGGTCCTGATGGTGGACCCGCGGTACGCGGACCGTGCGGCCGAGATCACGGACCGCGTGCCCGTGCCGCACGTGTTCGTCCTCGGCGGGGGCGGGGGCTCGACAGGGCCGGATCTGACGGCACTCGCCGCCGGGCAGCCGGATGACCCGTTCGTCTCCCGGGCCCGGCCCGACGACATCTGCACCATCCGGCACACCGGCGGCACCACCGGCCACCCCAAGGGCATCGTCACCACCTTCGAGCAGGTCGCCCGGATGAACCGCATGACGACCGCGGTCCGCCCGGGGGAGCCGGCGCCCCGCCAACTCGCCTGCACCACCCTCGCGCACGCCGCGGGCCTGCTGGCGGACATCGTGATCCGCTCCGGCGGCACCGTCGTGCTGCACGACGACTTCGACGCGGGCGAGGTGCTCGCCACCATCGAGCGCGAACGCGTCACCCGCCTGTTCCTGCTGCCGCCGCTCCTCTACGAGCTGCTCGACCACCCGGAGTTCACACGGCGCGACCTCAGCAGCCTGCGTGGCCTGACGTACGGAGGCTGTCAGGCCTCGCCCGCGCGCATCGCGGACGCCGTACGCCGTCTCGGGCCCGTGCTCGTGCAGTTCTACGGGCAGAACGAGGCCGGCGGGATCAGTGTGCTCACCGCCGACGACCACGACCCGGAGCGGCCCGAACGGCTGCGGTCCGCCGGCAGGGTGCTGCCCGGCGTGGACGTCGCCGTCCGCGCCCCCGACGGCCGGGACCTGCCCACCGGCGAACTCGGCGAGATCTGCGTCCGCTCCGAGGGCGTGATGACGGGCTACTGGAAGCAGCCCGGACTGACCGCCGAGGTGCTGCGTGACGGCTGGCTGCACACCGGCGACATCGGGTTCCTGGACGCGGACGGCTACATCACGGTGGTCGACCGGCTCAAGGACATGATCGTGGTCGTCGGCGGCCACGTGTACACCACCGAACTGGAAGACCTCGTCAACGCGCACCCGAAGGTGCGCCAGAGCGCCGTGTACGGCGTGCGCGACGCCGACCGCACGGAGCGGGTGCACGCCGCGGTCGTCCCCGTGCCGGGCTCCGGCGTGACGGCGGAGGAACTGCGGGCGGCGGTGCGCGAGGAGCGCGGCGCGATGTACGAACCGGCGCACATCACCTTCCTGCCGGTGCTCCCGCTGACCGACGCCGGCAAGCCGGACAAGAAGCTGCTGCGCAGGCAGGCGGAGGAAGCGGCCGCACGGGTCTAGAGCCGGGGCCCGCGCTCCCGCCCGCAGGAAGCCCTCCGGCGGGCGGGAGTCGGCGAGGGCGGACCCGGGGTGAGCAGTCGGCAGGCGCTCTCCACGAACACCGCGGCATCGGCCGACGCCGGCCGGGGCCCGCACCCGAGCTGATGTGAGAGGGCGGCGGCAACCGTCGTGTGCCCCCCGTGCCGGGACAGGTACCACCGTCCGCCGCCGACCTTCGACCACAGCCCTCCGCCCTCGGCGAAGCGGAGCGCGCGGGGCGTGACCGGCTCCCGGAAGGACGACCCGCTCCTCCGCGCTCGCCCGGACATGGACCTCGAACGGGCAGGCACCGAGGTCTGCCGCCGTGGCCGACGTGACGACACTCAACTCCAGCCCCGTGCCTGGGCAGTGCGTCGCCGTAGCGGCCAACTCCTTGCCCAGGGCCCGCTGTTCGGCATGGCCAGTCACCCCCGCGACGACAGCCAGCACGTCCACGTCACTGCGCGCGGCCCGGAATTCGCCCAGCACGGCCGAACCGTGCACGTACACGTCGACGAGATGCGTCGAGCCCAGGGCGTCTCTGGTGGTCTGACGGCCCCCCTTGTTCTTACTAGACCAGTCTGTATATTAAAAGTCATGCCACGCCGAACTGACACCAGGGAACGGGTACTTCGCACCGCGGCCACGCTGTTCCAGACGCAGGGGTACCACGCCACCGGCCTCAATCAGGTGCTCGCCGAGGGCGGGGCGCCGAAGGGGTCGCTCTACTTCCACTTCCCGGGCGGGAAGGAGCAGTTGGCCTCGGAGGCGCTCGCGCTGTCCGGCGGCGAGATGTGCGACCTGATCAAGGCGGCCCTCGACGCGGCCGACGAGCCCGAGGCCGCCGTCGGGGCCGTGCTGCAGGCGCTCGCCGACGCCCTGGAGGCCTCGGACTTCACCGCGGGGTGCCCGGTCGCGACGGTCGCGCTCGACGCGGCCGGAGACAGCGAGACGATCAGAACCGCGTGCGAGCGCGTCTACGCGTCCTGGACCGACACGATCAGCGACCACCTCGTCGGACACGGAGTCGCAGCCGACCGCTCGGCGGCCCTGGCCGTCGTCCTCGTCGCCTCGATCGAGGGCGCGCTCCTGCTGGCGAAGACCCGACGGGACGTCGCGCCGCTCCACGCGGTGGGCGCCCACCTGCGACGGAGTATTGCGGAGGCTGTGCGATGAGGATCCACCATCTGAACTGCGGCACCATGCGACCGTTCGGCCGCCGGCTGGTCAACGGGACGGGCAGCCCTTTCGGTCCCGGCGAGATGGTCTGCCACTGCCTGCTGATCGAGACCGAGCAGGGCCTCGTACTCGTCGACTCAGGTGTCGGGCTCGACGACGTGGCGCGGCCGTCGGAGTCGCTGGGCCGAGGGTTCCGGGTCGTGGCCAGGCCCGTGCTCGACCCGGACGAGACCGCCGTGCGTCAAGTGGCCGCGCTCGGCTACGACATCGAGGACGTGCGCCACATCGTCCTCACCCACCTGGACCTCGACCACGCCGGCGGACTGCGCGACTTCCCCCGCGCCAAGGTCCACGTGCTGCGGACCGAGCTCGACGCCGCGCTGTCGGCCGGGACGCGCGCCGAGCGGATCCGCTACCCCGCCGCGCAGCGGGCGCACGGCCCCGACTGGGAGACCTACGAGGCGGTCGGCGAATCCTGGTTCGGCTTCGACGCCGTGCGCGGGCTCACCGGACTTCCCCCGGAGATCCTCCTGGTGCCGCTCGCCGGCCACACCAGGGGCCACACCGGCGTGGCGGTGGACAGCGGCGACGGCTGGCTGCTGCACGCGGGCGACGCCTACTTCTTCCACGGCGAGGTCGACCCCGCCGACCCCCGCTCGACAGCGGGCCTGCGCCTGTTCCAGTCCCTCGTGGAGACCGAGCGGTCGCCCCGGCTGCACAACCAGCAGCGGCTGCTGGAACTGGCGCGGACCAACGGGGACGAGATCAGGATCTTCTCGGCACACGACCCCGTGGAACTGCACCGGCACCAGAGCGCGACGCCGTCCGTTGCCCCGTGACGGGCACTCGTCCTGCTTCGCCCGCCCTGCGTGAACCGTCAACTCGGCGGCCAGCCACGGCTGTTCGTGACCTCTTCCGCGATGCGGTCCCACCGCGCGGCGCCGCCCGGCAGCGGCCAGGACCAGGTCGGGCGGCCCGCCGTGTCGAGGGCGCGGAGGCGGCGGGCGAGGACCGGGCCCATGAGGGCGGCGCCGTCGGGTACAGAGGGGCCCCGGGTGGCGCGGAGCCCGGCGAAGCGGGCGAGTTCCGACGTGTACGCGCCCACCGCCTCGTCGACCCGCGCGGCCAGCTCGTCGCGGGGCGTCACACGGCGCAGCTCCAGGAGCGCGGGCTCCACGGACTCGGCGATCGCCGCGGCGAGGCGTGCGTGCCCGTCGAGGATCAGATGGCAGTCCAGGCCGCTGATCCACCACGTCAGGACCGGCGGGAGCGTCCCGTCCCTGGCCTGCTTGCGGTACGCCTTGACCCGGCTGTCGCCGGCGTTCGGCATCGGCCGCGACGGCAGGACCTCCCAGGACCCGGAGTGGACGAACCAGTCGATGTACCCGTCGGGATGCCCTTCGACGAGCAGCTCGCCCCAGTGCTCCGCGAGCGGGACCCCGGCGTCGCGGCCACGGAGCCGGCCCTCGGGCGAGAGCAGCCAGCGGCCCTCATGCAGCGGTCCGTCCGGTGCGTCGGCCAGGAAGCGGGCGAAGCGGTGCGCCCACCGCTGCGGGCTGCCCGCCAGGGCGCGAGCCTCATCGGCGCGCAGCGGCGGGACGATCGAGCGGTACGCGTCCGTACGCCAGAAGTCGACGCCCGCGTACCCCGGATCGATCACGGCGAGCAGGACGGGCGCGTCCCCCTGGGAGATCAGCAGCCGGTTCCCGGCGCTGTACACGCACAGCCCCGGACGCGGACGGTCCCGCAGGTCCAGGGAGAGCCCCACCCACGTGCCGTCGTCCTCGGTGACATCGCCGCGTCGCATACGGCGAGCCTAGACGGCCGCCGCTACAAGCCCGGGACGGTGAACCCGTTGAGGGCCCACAGCGCGGCCGAGTACCAGAGCAGCCCGATCGCGGCGAACAGCGCGCCGCCCGCCACCGGCAGCGTCCAGCCCGGCAGCCGGCGGCTGCGCACCACCAGCACCTTCGCGACGAAGGCCCCGTACAGCGCGCAGCCCGCGACCGAGTGCAGGAAGACACGGGCGCTCGACGTCTCCACGCCGTAGGTGCGCACACAGTGGAAGGCGATCGGCACCGACAGCAGGAAGGCCAGCCAGCCGACGGCGCGGTGGGCCGGGCGGACCCGCCCGGGCCGGGCGCGGCCGTACATCCACAGCGCGAGCAGGACCTGGACGACCGCGAGACCGAACAGGGCCGACCCCAGGCGGGCCTTGAGCGTGACCGCGTCGGCGCCGTGAGCGCCGAACAGGCTCGTCGTGTACTCGGGGGAATGGTGCCGGCCGGTCAGCCAGATCGCCACCCCGACGGCCACGGGCAGCACCGCGCCGAGCGCGACCGCGACGGCCCGGGCCGGAGTCGTGGTGGCCACCGGTCAGTCCTTGTCGACCTTGTTCCCGTCGGCGTCGAGCACGTACCACTCGGCGCCGAACTGGTTGAGGGCCTGGCCGTTCGCGTCGCCCGGCTTCGTGTCGCCCGCGTACCCGTAGACCGGGTGCCCGTGGTACGTGACCTGGGTCTTGCCGTCGTCCCGCTTCGTCGTGCCGAGCAGCTTGTCCTGCGCCGAGCCGCCCACCGACGCCTTGCCCTCCGTCAGCAGCGGCGGCCAGGCCGTCGCGCAGCCGCCCTTGCACGTGGAGCTCGTCGACTTGTCCGCCTCGAACAGGTACAGGGTGCGGCCCTTGCCGTCGACGAGAACCGTGCCGAGGTCGCCGACCTTCGCCGTCTTCACCTCGGCCGCGGCGCCGGACGGGGCGCTGCTCGGGCTCTTGCTGGTCGACGACGACGGAGACGCGTACGAGGAACCGCCACCCCCGTTGTCGTCGGAACAGCCGCTCGTCGCGGCGATCGTCAGGAACGCGGCCGTGCCCACGACGGCCAGGCGCATACGCCTCATCACAGCTCCACATGTCGACTCGGGAGGCCCGGCGTCCGGGGGCCCGCTGCCCGCATACTGCTCGATCGCGCCATCCCGGCGGCCGACGGTGCCTGGGGCCGCCGGGAGTTTCACCGGTATGGCGGCGTCGACCGGAGCCGGGGGCGGCGCGGCGCGGAAGGCACTCTTGCGGGGCCCGGGCAGGCCTTTCACACTGCGGATCACGGGGCGGAGCGCGCGGAAGCGGAGTGGGGGAGTGGTGCGGTGATGGCAGCACGTCGAGGGCGCGGCCGGTTACCCAAGGGCACGCGCCGCAAGCTGCAGGGCCTCGGAGCGGGCGCGGCCGCGATCGCCGCCGTGTGGCTGGCGGTGAACTGGGACCAGGTGTGGCCCGTGGTCGCGGCCGTCGCCGGGGTCGTCGTGGCGGGCGGCGTCGGCTGGGCCCTGTGGCGGGCCCACCGGAACGCGGTCGGCCAGGACCGTCTCTGGCGCGAGGAGGAGGCGGAGAAGGCCAGGGAACGGTCGATGACGGAGGTCGACGCGCTGTCCTGGCAGGAGTTCGAGCAGTACGTCGCCGAGCTGTGCCGCCGGGACGGCTGCACGAAGGTCGTCGTCAGCGGCAGGAGCGGAGACCTCGGCGCCGATGTCGTCGGCCGGCTCCCCGACGGGCGCAAACTCGTCGTCCAGTGCAAGAAGTACGCGCCCGACCGCAGCGTGTCCTCCCAGGACATGCAGAAGTTCGTCGGCACCGCCCGCCCCGAACACGGCGCGGACGTCGCCCTGTTCGTCACCACGTGCCGTACGTTCACCAAGGCCGCGCAGGGCCTCGCCTCGCGCCAGGACGTCGTCGCCCTGCACCGCGACCTGCTCGGCGCCTGGGTCAAGGGCGCCCACCTCGACACCCTGATCCCGCTCAACGGCCAGGGCGACGGCAGGACGAAAAGACGCTCGACGGCCTGAACTAATCTTCGCCGCATGGCCATGACACCTGATGAGTTCTACGAGCACGCGCTCGCCGCCACCGACGACGCGCACCGCCTCCCCCTGGCCCGGATGACCGGGTGGGAGATCAGCCCCTTCGAACAGGAGGGCCTGAGCGTCACGCCGCTGCGCCCGCCGGTCGTCCCGGAGCCCCCGCGGCACGGTGAGGACCCGGCGGAGTGCGGCTCGTGCGGCCGCCGCGACCAGGGCATCTGGTTCAACGAGCGCTGGCGCCTGACCCGCGTCAAGGAGGTCGGCGTTCCCCTGGTCCTCATGCTGCACCCGCGCGACCACTACGACATGGCGGACCTGCCCGATGAACTGGCGGCCGAACTGGGCGTACTGACGACCCACATCGTCCGCCACGTACAGGCCCTGCCGCACATCTCCCGCGCCCACGTCTACCGCATCGGCGACGGCGGCGCCCACCTGCACATCTGGTTCTTCGCCCGCCCCGAGGGCCAGACCCAGATGTACGGCTCCTGGCTCCCCGTCTGGGACGACCTGCTCCCCGAATACCCGGCGGACCTCGCGGACGCGGACGCGGACCAGGTGGCCGAGTCCCTCCTCAAGTCCGCCGGCGGCACACGTACGGCGGCCGAGGCGGCCGGCACGCCCACGGCCTGAACCACGCGCACATCCCTCATGGCCGCCACCGTACCGAGGCGGCCATGAGGGAGAGTGCGGGTCAGGAGGAGATGGTGCTCGTGTGGGAGACCGTGCGGCCCGCCGCCAGGTTCTCCGCTACCTCCTCGCGCCAGACCTTGTCGGCGCGGCTGGTGTCCAGCTCGAACTCGAAGCGGTTGGTCATCTCCGGGGTGATGTCCTCCACGTCGACGTAGAACTGCTGGTACCAGCGGCGCAGTTGGTAGATCGGGCCGTCCTCCTCGGTGAGGAGCGGGTTGTCGACGCGGGCCTTGTTCTGCCAGATCTCCGCGTCCTGGCGGAAGCCGATCTCGACGCCGGCGCCGAACTGCCGGGCCGCCGCGTTCGCCGCCTCGTTGTCCATGCCGGGCAGCTTCTTCACGATCACGCCGAACTGCAGCATGAACGCGTCCTGGCGGACTGGGTAGTGACTGTTGATCAGGACCGCCTCCAGCTCCTGGCCGCCGCCGACCGGGCTCCACAGGTAGTCGATCATGTAGGAGGGGCCGTAGTACGCGGCCTCGGAGCGATTCACCGCGGGCTCCGTGCCCGGCGGGACCATGCCGAGGTCGTAGTCCTGGCGGTACTCGAAGTTCATCTGCTGGGCCGCCGTGTGCCCGTCGAGGACGTTCTTGAAGTACGTGGGGAAGGAGTAGTGCACGTAGAAGAAGTGCGCCATGTCCGAGTTGTTGTCGACGATCTCGCGCGGGTGCGAGCCCTCGATGAGGATCTGGTTCCAGGTCCACTGGCTCCACTCGTCGCTGAACGCGCCCTCGATCCTCGGGATCGCCTGCTCGGGGATCGGCGGATTGCCCTGCGGGTCGTGCCAGACGAAGAGCTGCTTGTTCTCCTCCAGCGTGGCCCAGCTCCGGGTCTTGGCCGTGCGCGGCACGCGGCGCGCGTAGGGGATCGCGGCGCACTTGCCGTCGCCCGACCAGCGCCAGTCGTGGAACGGGCAGGCGACCGCGTCCCCCTTGATGCTGCCCTGGCTCAGGTCTCCGCCCATGTGCGGGCAGTAGGCGTTGAGGACGTGCAGCTCGCCGCTCTCGCCCTGGAACACCACGAGCTTGGTGCCGAAGGCCTCGATCTGGTGCGGCTTGCCGTCCTTGAAACTGTCGGCGAGGCCCAGGCAGTGCCAGCCGCGGGCGAAGCGGTCCGGCATCGCGCCGGTCCTGATCGTGTGGAACGAGCTCATGAGGCGTCCTTCATGTGGGTCGCGGCGACGTAGCCGAAGGTCATGGAGGGGCCGATGGTGGAGCCGGGGCCCGGGTAGGTGTCGCCCATGACGGCCGCCGAGCAGTTGCCGGTGGCGTACAGGCCGTCGATCGGTGTGCCGTCCTCGCGCAGGACGCGGGCGTGCTCGTCGGTGAGCAGACCGCCCTTGGTGCCGAGGTCGCCGGGCTTCACCGGCAGGGCGTAGTACGGGCCCTGGGTGAGCGGGTGCAGGTTCGGGTTCGGCAGCGTCGGGTCGCCGTAGTAGCGGTCGTACGTGCTGTCGCCGCGGCCGAAGTCGGCGTCACGGCCCTGCTCCGCGAGGGAGTTGAAGCGCTGGAGCGTCGCCTCCAGCCGGTCGGCCGGGACACCGATCCTGCCGGCCAGCTCGCGCACCGAGTCGGCCGTCTTGAGAATGCCCTCCTCTTCGAACGCCTTCGGGAACTTCTGCCCGGGGACCAGACCGAGGAACGGGTAGCGCTTGCGGGCGACCGAGTCGAGGATGATCCACGAGTTCTCGGGCGCGCTCGGGCTCGCGTACATGCGGTCCACGAACTCGTGGTACGGAGCGGCCTCGTTGACGAACCGCTCGCCGTCGCCGTTCACGATCACCATGCCGGGGATCGCGCGGTCGGCGACCAGGAAGAACAGCCCGCCGCCCGGGACCGGCGTGGACGGAGCGCCCCACACCTTGTCCATGAGGGCGAGCGCGGCGCCCGCCTCGATGCCCGCCGTGAGCACCTCGCCGACCTGGCCGGGCGAGGAGTGCGTCCAGTCCGCGGAGGTGGGCCGCGGCAGGTACTTCTCGCGCAGCTCCTGACTGTGCGAGAAGCCGCCGGCGGCGAACAGGACACCGCGCCGCGCCCGCACGGTCACCGTGCGGCCGTCCCTCTCGACGCGCAGACCGACGACCTTGCCGTCCTCCAGCACCAGCTCACGGAACGGAGAGTCGAGCCACAGGCCGCCGCCGGACGCGGCGAGCGCGAGCCGCAGCCGGCCGACGAGCGCGGTGCCGAGCGCCGCCATCTTCTTGCCGGCGAGGAGGTTCTTGGCGGCGGCCGCCGCCATCTTCACCGCCGTCCTGCGGCCCTTCCACGTGCGGGCCGCCATGTTCAGGAACCGGAAGTCGTACTGCGTGATGGTCAGGCCGTACGTGGGCAGCTCGTTGGTGCGCAGCTTCTCCCGCTCCGGGCCGAGCTTGCGCAGGTCCAGCGTCTCCGGCTCGATGGTCCGGCCGCGCGGCCTGCCGCCCTTGCGCTCGGGATAGTAGTCCGCGTACCCGGGCACGTACTTGAACCGCACCCAGTCCGTGCGCTCGTGCAGGAAGCGCAGCATCTGCGGGCCGCGCGTCAGATAGGCCGCCTTGCGTTCCCGGCTGACCTGGTCGCCCACGGTGGCGTCCAGGTAGTCCATGGCGTTGTCGAACGTGTCGACCTCACCCGCCTGCTGGAGATACAGGTTGTCGGGTATCCACAGACCGCCGCCGGACAGTGCGGTCGAGCCGCCGTACCGGTCGGTCTTCTCCACCACCAGGGCGGACATGCCGTGCAGCTGCGCGGTGATCGCGGCGGTCAGGCCGCCTCCACCGGAACCGACCACCACTACGTCGTACTCGTGATCCCAGTCCACTGTGACTGTTCCCTTCACTGAAACCGAGCTGTGGCCGAGGCACGCGCCGCAAGAGGGGGTCTTCAGGCGTGCGCTCGGGCGGCGGGGCGTGGACCCGGTCCGATCCGTGCCGGCGATGCCGGTGACGCGCCCTGTCTCCCTGGCCCTGCGGGAGTCCCTGAACGTTCCATCCGAGGGCCGGGGAGCAACAAGCCCGTCTTCCCGCTCAGTGGGAGACCGAGGGAGATCGGGGGAGATCCGGCGGCGCGCTACGGGTTCCCGGGCACCTCGGTCAGTGCCTGCTCGGCCGTGTCGCACCAGGTCAGGCCCGCCCGGGCCATGGTCAGCGCGTACGAGTGGAGCAGATCGGGCGGACCCGGCGAGCCCTCCGTCTCCTCGGAGGTGAACCGGGCGAGCCAGGCCTCGAACTCGCGGCGCTTGGCGCGGATCAGCGGCAGGGCGTGCGCCGGACTGAGCGACTGCACGAAGAGCAGCTTCAGCAGCGCCTCGTCACGCAGTTGCGGCGCCGCGGGCGGCTGCACCAGCCACTCGTCCAGGGCCCGCCGGCCCTGCTCGGTGGCCTGCCAGATCACCTGCCGACGGCCGCCCGAGGATTCCTGACCCGTGATGAGCCCTTCCTCCTGGAGGCGCTTGAGCTGCGGATACAGCTGGGCGTAGCTCACCCCCCAGAAGGCGTCCACCGTCTCCGCGCAGGCCCGCTTGATCTCGTAGCCGGAACGCGGGCGCACGGCGATGAAGCCGAGGGCGGTCCAGGCCGTCGCCGTCAGTTCGGTCCTCGCCAAGGTCTTGCCTCCCCGATATATCTTCCATATATATAGGCAACCTACTGGGCTGCCGGTCCGTGAACCACCGGCAGCGGCCCCGTCATCGGAGCGCACCCGGTCCGGTGCCCTCCCCTCCGTCTCCGCACCCTCGCTCAGGAGGACAGGTGCCCCCCTCGATCGGATCGATAGACCAGCTCGGCTACGTCGTGAAGGACGTCGAGGCCGCCATGCGGCACTGGACGACGAACCTCGGCGTCGGCCCCTTCTTCTACTTCCCGCAGGCCGCCGTCGGCCGGACCTTCTACCTGGGCGAGCCCACCGACGCCCGCATCGCCGTCGGCATCGCCCAGGCGGGCGACGTGCAGATCGAGCTCATCCAGCAGCTCAACCCGCAGGCCCCCAGCGCCTACCGCGACTTCCTCGAGGAGCGCGGCGAAGGCCTGCACCACGTCGGGCACTTCGTCACGGGCGAGGGCGACGACACCTACGACGCGTTCCTCGCCCGCTTCGCCGAGGCCGACGTCGAGCCCTACCACCACGGAGACTCGGGCCCCGGCAGCCGCTTCGCCTATCTGCCCACCGAGGAGCACGGCGGCACCGTCGTCGAGGTCATCGAGACCGCCCAGTGGGGTGGCTTCTTCGACGCGATCCGGGCGGCCGCGGCCGGCTGGGACGGCAGCGACCCCGTCCGCGAGATCACCGTTCCCTGACCGGAAAGGACCCGGCGACCATGCGCGCACTGCGCCTGCACGGACCGAAGGACCTCCGCCTGGAGGACATCCCCGAGCCCGAACTGCGGCCCGGCACCGTCAAGATCAAAGTCGACTGGTGCGGGATCTGCGGCTCCGACCTGCACCTCTACCAGGCGGGACCGGCCGCGTTCGGCCTCGACCACCCGCACCCGCTGACCGGCGAACAGGCCCCCGCCGTCATGGGGCACGAGTTCGCCGGCCACGTCACCGAGATCGGCGAGGGGGTCACCGGACTCGCCGTCGGCGACGCCGTGTGCGTCGAGCCGGAGATCTACGACGACACCTGCGCGTACTGCCGGCACGGCGACTACAACCTCTGTCAGCAGTGCGGATTCGTCGGCATCAACGGCTGGGGCGGCGGCCTGTCCGAGTACGTCGTGCTGCCGCCCCGCATGGTGCACCGGCTGCCCGACGGCGTCGGCACCGACGTCGGCGCCCTCGTCGAACCCCTCGCCGTCGCCTGGCACGCCGTCCGCCGGGCCGCCCTCCCGCCCGGCGCCGCCGCGCTGGTCGTGGGCGCGGGACCCATCGGTCTGGGCCTGCTGTCCGCGCTGAACGCGACCGGCGCCCGTCTCGTCGCGGTCAGCGAACTCAGCGCGGCGCGCAAGGAGTTGGCGGAGCGCCTGGGCGCCGGGGCCGTGCTCGACCCCACGCGGGACGACGTCCTCGCCCGCGTGCGGGAGCTGACGGACGGGCTCGGCGTGGACGCCGCCTTCGACGCGTCCGGCCTCCAGGTCACCCTCGACACCGCGCTCGGCTCCCTCCGCAAGCGCGGCACCCTGGTCAACCTGGCCATGTGGGAGCAGCCGGCGGCGATCACGCCGGGACAGTTCATGATGAGCGAGACCTCGTACACGTCGAGCATCGGCTACGCGGGCACGGACTTCCCGTCCGTCATCGCCGCGCTGGCCCGCGGCACGATCGACGCGGCCCCCTTCATCACCTCCCGCATCCCGCTGGAACGGGTGGTCGAGGACGGCTACGAGAGCCTGCTCGGCGCGGGCCGTGACGCCCACGTGAAGATCCTCGTGCACCCCTGACCGGGCCCCGCGACCCGAGACCGTGTCCGGCTTGACCGGATGCTGACGACTGCTTGATCGAAAACTGGGACTCCGCACGACGGCCCCTGAGTAGGCTCGCGCCGAATCACGACCGAACTGGGGGAGTTGACGTGGTGGAGGACAACAAGAAGGTGGTCGCGGGCTTCTTCGAGGCCGTCAGCGCGCGCCGGCCGGAGGACCTGCCGCGGTTCCTGGCGGACGGCGTCGTGGACCACAACAAGATCATTCACGGGGAGGCCGACGAGCCGGGGGCGGCCTTCGAGGGCCTGCGTCAGCAACTGGCCGCGTTCGACCCGCTCGCCGTCCAGGTGGACGAACTGATCGGCGAGGGCGACCGGGTGGTCGCCCGGGTCACCCAGCGGGGCGTCCACGGCGGTGTGCACGCGCGGATGCCGGAGCCGACCGGCCGAGCCTTCGAGAACGAGGCGATCTGGATCTTCACCGTGACCGCGGGGAGGATCACGGAGATCCGGGCGGTGAGCGACCGGCTCGGCCTGTTCCTCCAGCTGGGCTGGCCCTGGCCGCAGGCCGGCTGACGGCGGTCGCTCCCCGCCCGGGCGCGGTCAGAGGAAGCGGCGCAGGAGGCCGGACTTGACGCGGTTGAACGGCGGGTAGGCCACGCGGAGCGGGTCGCCGATCAGGGGCTTGTCGAGGATCGGCTTGGTGTGGCTGAACGTGTCGATGCTGTGCTCGCCGTGGTAGCCGCCGATTCCGCTCTCGCCGACACCGCCGAAGGGCAGGCCGGGGACGGCGAGATGGGCGTTCGGGGCGCCGAAGGACAGGGCGCCCGATGAGGTCTCCGTCGTCAGGCGGCGCTTGGTGACGGCGGAGTCCGTGAAGGCGTACAGGGCCAGCGGCTTGTCGTGCGCGTTGACGAAGGCGATCGCGGCGTCCAGGTCCGGGACGCGCAGGATCGGCAGCACCGGGCCGAAGATCTCCTCGCGCATCACCGGCGCGTCCGGGTCCACGTCCGCGAGGACGGTCGGGGCCAGGTAGCGGTCCGCCCGGTCGTGGGCGCCGCCGGTGACGATCCGGCCGCTGTCGAGGAGCGCGGTCAGACGGTCGAAGTGGCGCTCGTTCACGACGCGGCCGTAGTCGGCGCTCCGCACGGGGTCGGCCCCGTACATCTCGCGGATCGCGGCCGTCAGATGCGGCTCGATCTCCGTGGCGGCCTCGCCGATCGCGAGGAGGTAGTCGGGGGCGACGCAGGTCTGCCCCGCGTTCATGAACTTGCCCCAGGCGATGCGGCGGGCGGCCGTGGCCAGATCCGTGCCCGGCTCGACGATCGCCGGGCTCTTGCCGCCCAACTCCAGGGTGACCGGGGTGAGATGGCGGGCCGCGGCGGCCATGACGACACGGCCGACCGTGCCGTTGCCCGTGTAGAAGATGTGGTCGAACCGCTGCTCGAGCAGCGCCGTGGTCTCCGGGACGCCGCCCTCGACGACGGCCACCGCCTGCGGGTCGAGCGCACGGGGAAGCCAGTGGGCGAGCGCCGCGGAGGTCGCCGGGGCGAGCTCGCTCGGCTTGACCACCACACTGTTGCCCGCGGCGATCGCGCCGACCATCGGGGCGAGGGCGAGCTGCAGCGGATAGTTCCACGGGGCGATGACCAGCACCGTGCCGAGCGGCTCGCGCACCGTACGGGCCTGGGCCGGGCGCAGCGCGAGCGGCACGGAGACGCGGCGGGGGCGCAGCCAGCGGTCGAGATGGCGCAGGGTGTGGTCGATCTCGTTGAGCGTGAACCCGATCTCGGTCGTGTAGGCCTCCGTGGCGCTCTTGCCGAGATCGGCGCGGAGCGCGGCGACGAAGGCGTCCTCCTGCTCGACCAGCAGGCGGCGCAGCGCGCGCAGTTGCTCCTTGCGCCACTCCAGGGGCTTGGTGCGGCCGTCGGCGAAGGCCGCGTGCAGACGGGCGACGGTCGCTGCCGCGTCGTCGTCCGCCGGGGCGGGTGTGGTCCGGATCGTGGAAGCGGTCATGCGCTCGAGCATAAACAAAACGAAAGCGTTTCGTTTCGTTTTCCTGTTACGGTTCGGGCATGACCCGCACCACAGGCCCCGGCGCCGGTACCGCATCCGCCGAGGTGTCGTCCGCGCCGCGCCGGGGGCGGCCCCGCGACGCCGCCCGGGACCGGGCGCTCCTGGAGGCCACGCTGGCCGTGCTCGCCGAGAGCGGGTACCGAGGGCTGACCACGGCCGCCGTGGCCGCCCGCGCGGGTGTCTCGACCGCGACTCTCTACCGGCGCTGGTCCTCGAAGGAGGACCTCGTCGTCGCCGCGGCCGCCACGGTCACCGAAGGCCCCTGCGATCCGCCGGGCACCGGCAGCCTCGAAGGCGACCTGCGGGTGGTGCTGCGGGACAAGGCCGCCGTCATGACCGGCGAGAGCGGCCGGCTGATGCGCGCGCTCGTGGGGGAGGCGGCCTGCAACCCCGTGCTGGCCGGGGCGCTCACCGTCGCCTTCCTGGAGCCCGTGTACCGGCGGGTGGCCGAGGTCGTGCGGTGCGCCGTGGAGCGCGGCGAGATCCCCCCGGTCGAGAACCCGGACCTGCTCGGCGAGATCGTGGTCGGACCGGTGATGAGCAGGTTCCTGCTGACCCCGGATCCGCCGGAGCGGGTGCCGGCCGACGCGGCGCGCGCCGAGGCCGACCGCTTCCTGCCCTTCGTCCTGCGGGCCGTCGGCGGAACCCCGCGCACGTGACCGCCCGGTCCTGCGCTCAGGGCTGGTCCTCGACGTAGGACGCCAGGTTGGCCAGCGACGAGGCGATGCCCGCCTCGTGGACCGCCTGGTCGATGCCTGGGGGCACGTCCGTGGCGGTCACCGTCACCTCGGTTCCCGTGCGGACGGGGACCAGGTCCCAGGTCATCGTCATCGTGCCCGCGTAGGCGGGGTCGTCGGAGTCGAACACCGCCTGCTGGGTGACCCGCCGGGGTCGCACCAGCTCGCCGAAGCCCACGTCGACGACGTCCTCGCCGGCCGAGGACTTCCCCGGGCCTCCGGTGGGATCGAGGTACGTGAGCACCATCCGGAACCCGCCGCCGGGCCGCGGGTCCCACCGCTCGACGCGCCCCCGCATGCCGTCCGGCGGCAGCCATGCCTCCAGCGCCTCGCGCCGCAGGAGAGCGTCGTAGACGGCCGCCTGCGGCGCCGCGATGATCCGGCTGACACGATCGGTCCTGACCATGAGCCGAGTGTAGGCAGGCGCGGGCGGGGATGACGGGTATCCCGCACGTATCTTGACGGGGTGTCAGACCGGAGGGGCTACGCGTCCGGGGCCTGGGCGGGGCGTTCCGCCAGGTCCTTGATGCGGAGCAGGCGGGTCTCCCAGGAGCGGCCGATGCGGTCCAGCTCGCGGGCCAGGGCGCCGAGGCGGGCGCCGACCGCGAGGTGGAGGACCTCGCGGCCGCGCTGCTCCGACTCGACGAGACCGACCTCGCGCAGCACCTCCAGGTGTTTGCCGATCGCCTGTCGGCTCACCGGCAGCTCCCTGGCCAGCGCGGACGCCGACATCGGACCCTCCCCGAGCCGGGTGAGGATCTCCCAGCGCATCGGGTCGCCGAGGGCCGCGCACAGTCCGGGGAGCGTGGTGGGCGGGGGAGCGGTCACGGCCGGGCCGCCTCGGGGGCCTCGACGAAGGCCTTCGCGGCCTCCAGCTCCACGTGCCAGCCCTTGTCGTTTCCCTCGCGTTCCTCGAGCCAGGCCGCCGGGTCCTCGGACAGGCCGCTGAACCCGCTCTCGACGACCCGCAGGGTCACACCGCCACCGTCGCGTTCGTCGATCCAGAACTCGACCAGCGTGAACGGCCTCGACTCGTCGCGGTACGGGGTGCCGATCCAGCGGAACGCCGCGTAACGGGGCTTGTCGAGCGCGACGGTGCGGAAGCGGAACTCGCCGAGCTTCGGGTGGCGGACCACCGCGACGCCGTCGGCCTCGTGGGTGAGGTCGGGCTCGGCCTCGACGTCGCCGTCGTTGATGTACCAGCCGGGCCGTGCGACCAGGTCCCAGACGCGGTCGGCCGGGGCGTCGATGTCGATCTGCCGGGCGATCCTGTCCAGGGCGTCCAGCTCGGCTGCGGTGTACGTGGTGTCGCTCATGGTGTCCTCCGTGGCGGTGTCGCGAACGAGTTCAACCTGCAACTCCAAGGTTGCACAAGAAGGCGGGTGGTGCAACCCGTGGGTTGCGGGTCGGGGTGGGTGCGGCCCTGCGCGCCTGCCAACTGCCCGTCGACTACGAGGGGATGGGGCCGTCCGCACCCTCCGCGCGCACGGATAACATCACGTGCCCCTTCCCTCCACACGCGTCCATGGAGTCGCTCATGAACCGCACCGCCGGCCTCCCCCTCTCCCGCCGCGGTCTCATACGCACCGGTGCCGGAGCCTCGCTCGCCGCCCTCGGGCTCGGGCTGGGGGCGCCCAGCGCCTCCGCCGCCGTCTCCGCCACGAAGCGGTTCGACCTCACTCAGCCCTCGTACGACCTGTTCCGGGACAAGGACACGCACGGTCCGCGCGTCCAGCAGAGCTTCGCCTTCGACTGGGTGAACAAGTTCCTGTACGTGGCGACCAAGCGGGACGGCAGCTCCGAGTCCGCCGGTGACCTGTGCATCAACAAGATGGACTTCGACGGGAACTACCTGTCGTACATGCACCTCGACGGGTTCGGCCACGGCGTCGCCTTCGCCGCGCTGCCCGACGGCTCCGGCACGGAGCTGTGGATCGAGTGCGCCACGAACACCAACGGGTACGGCACCGCGCTCGCGCCCATCCGCTACACCCCGAACACCACGCTGGGCTCGCCCGCCGCCTCGGCCGCGTTCCAGCCGATCTCCGGGGCGAGCGAGTACACCTGCTCCGTCGACCCGGTCTACCAGCGCATGATCGTCCGCTACCACACCAGCGCGGGCAAGCGGATCGCCGTCTACCCGCTCTCCGCGTTCCAGAACCGGACCTTCGGCACGCCGCTCGTCGACTTCAAGCAGCCGGCGATCGCCGGCACCGCACAGGGCTACGCCCTCTACGGCTCGTACATGTACTTCCTGACCGGTGACGCGTACCCGGGCGACGGCACCCCCACCGGGGACGGCAACACGTACGTCACCAGCATCGACATCAACACCGGCACCGTCACGCAGGGACCGGTCCTCACCAAGGCCGGCTCCACGCTGCACTTCCGCGAGCCCGAGGGCCTCGCGGTCTACCGCACCGACGCCGGCGAGGCCCGCCTGTTCATCGGCTTCGCGACGGGCTACGAGGGCGACCGGCGCTCCAGCATCTTCTACAAGAACGCGCTGGTCTGACACGGGCCCGCCCCGTCCGGTCGACCGCGTGGGCCGATGGGCGCAGGATTGAGTTAGCGGAATCGGAGCCGCGCTGCACTTCGGCGGCTCCGAACGTCCGACCCCGTACGGCGGAAGGAGGTGCGACGCCATGTCCCAGTTCATGGACGTCCACCACGGGATGAAGGACATCACTGCCGACCAGTTGATGCAGGCGCACAAGGCCGACCTCGCCATCGAGAAGGAGGAAGGCGTTCACTTCGAGAGGGCGTGGGCGGACCCGAAGTCCGGCACGGTGTACTGCCTCTCCGAGGCCCCGTCGGCCGAGGCCGTCCAGCGCATCCACGAACGCGCCGGGCACAAGGCCGACGAGATCCACCCGGTGCCGCTCAGCGTCTGAGGGATCGGACCGCCAGGACCGCCGCCCCCGCTGCTGCCGTCGCCGCCGCCGTCACCGTCCCGCGGTGCCGGCTCAGCGCCGCGTGCCAGGAGTGGGGGTGGGAGCACGTGTCGAAGACGCCGTGGGCGCCCGCGTCCGTGCCGGGCAGGTCGTCGGAGGGGGTGAAGAGGTTGCCGCCGGGGGGTGACTCCGGGCGGGCGTCCGTCTGCTGGGTGTCGAAGGCCGTGCGGGCCAGGTAGCGGTCCAGGGCGGCCGGGGCCAGGCGGTTCGCCCAGATCGTGGCCCACGTGGCGGCGCCCACGAGGTACTGCTTGCGGCCGGGGTGGCCGGCGGCGTGCACGATCGCGCGGGCGGCCACCTCCGGCTGGTAGATCGGCGGGACCGGGCTCGGGTGGCCGCGCAGCCGGGACCGTACCCAGGAGAACTGCGGCGTGTTCACCGCCGGCAGCTGGACGACCGTGACGCGCACCCGGCTGTGACGGTGGAGAAGTTCGGTGCGGACGGCGGACGTGAAGCCGTTGACGGCGTGCTTGGCGCCGCAGTACGCGGACTGGAGCGGGATCGCCCGCTCGCCGAGCGCCGAACCGACCTGCACGACGGTGCCCCGGTCGCGGGGCAGCATGCGGGCGAGCGCGGCCCGCGTACCGTTGACGAAGCCGTGATAGGCGACGTCGGTGACGCGCGCGTACTCCTCCGCGGTGATCTCCGCGAACGGCGCGAACACCGTCGCGAACGCGCAGTTGACCCAGACGTCGATCGGCCCGAAGGCCTCCTCGGCCGCCTCCGCCACGTCCTCCACCTGCCGCGCGTCGGACACGTCCGCCGGCTGGACCAGGGCGCGCCCGCCCAGCGCCTCCACCTCCTCGGCCGCGGCCCGCAGACCGTCCCGGCCCCGGGCGACGAGGACGATCCAGGCGCCCCGCCGGGCGTACAGCCGGGCCGTGGCCCGCCCGACCCCCGCGCTCGCTCCGGTGATGACGACAATCTCAGACCGGGTCGGTTCCATGGTCGGCTCCCTTCGCAGGACGAGGCGGTTCGGCCAGGCGCGCCGAGGACTCCAGCAGCAGCGCGTGGACGAACGCCTGCGGCAGATTCCCGCGCAACTGCCGCTGGGCGATGTCGAACTCCTCCGCGAACAGCCCCGAGGCGCCGCACGCTCCCCGGTTCCGCTCGAACCAGCGGAACGCGGCCACCAGGTCGCCCTGCTGGTGCTCGGCCAGCGCCATGACGAACCCGCACAGCAGGAACGCGCCCTCGGCGTCCTCCAGCGGCCGCTCGTCGTGCCGGAACCGGTACAGGAAGTGATCGTGCGCGAGATCGCGGCGGCAGGCCGCGAGCGTGGCCCGGGTACGGGGATCGTCCGCGGGCAGCGCGCCGCGCACCGCCGGCAGCAGCAACGCGGCGTCCACCTGCGGAAGTTCCGGCGCCCGCTGCCAGTACCCGTCCGGATGCACGCAGTCGCGGGACGTCGCCGCGAGCAGCGCGTCGGCCAGCCGCGCGCACTCCACCGTCAGCGGATGCCGGGGCGCCGCCCGGGCGACGGCCCGCAGACCGGCGACACAGATCAGCCGGCTGTGCGTCCACCTCCGGTTCTCCAGCTCCCAGATCCCCGCGTCCCGCCGCCGCCGGAGCGCCGAGACGGCCCGCACCGCGACCCCGACCGCCTCCCACCCCGCGTCGTCCAGGCGCCCCGCACGCGCCGCCGCAGCGAACAGCAGCAGGCACTCGCCGAGCACGTCGAGCTGGAACTGCCCGTGCACCCGGTTGCCCACCCGGTCGAAGCCGCCCGGGTAGCCGGGCAGGTCCAGCGCCTCCTGGTCGGGGACGCGCTCGCCGTGGACGGTGTAGGCGGGCGCCAGCCGGGGCCCGTCCGCGTGCAGCCGCTCCGTGGTGAACCGCACCGCGTCGTCGAGCAGGTCGTGGGCACCGGCCGCGGCGGCAGCCTGTCCCGCCATGCTCTGGTCGCGCAGCCACACGTAGCGGTAGTCGTAGTTGCGGCCCTCCTCGGCCCGCTCGGGCAGGCTGGTCGTCGCCGCCGCCACCATGCCGCCGCCCCGCGAGGTCAGCCCCCGCAGCACGGCGCAGCTGCGCCGCGCGTCCTCGGGCGTCGCCGTGCCGGTGAGCGACGGGACGGCCCGGCGCCAGGCGCTCTCGGTGGCCGCCCAGGCCGGGCCCGGGCGCGGCAGTCCGCGAGGGAGCGGCCCGCCGGAGCACTCCAGGACGAAGTCGTGCCGGGCCCCCTGCGCGAGGTCGAGGTCCATCGTCAGTCCCTGCTCGCCGGCCACCGCGTCCGCGCCGCCCTGCCAGCGCAACCGCCGGTCGCCGCTGCGCAGTTCCCACACCCCGTCGTCGAGCCGCCGCACGTCCCGCAGCGGCGCGCGGCCGTAGTCCGCGTGCGGGGCGAGCACCACCCGCAGCCGCGCGGGCCCGTCGATGGCGCGCACCTGCCGCAGCAGTACGGCGCGGGTCGGCTCGCCGGGGAAGGCGAGCGCCTCGCGGCACTCGGCGATGCCGTCGGTGCCGACCCAGCGGCTGCGCCAGACCAGGCTGCCGTCCTCGTAGTAGCCGCCGCTCACGTACGGGCCGCGCGGGGTGACGGCGTACACGCCGCGCCCGCCGATCAGCGACGCGAAGACCGCGTCGTCGTGCCAGGACGGGGCGCACAGCCAGCCGACGGCCCCGTCCGGCCCGACCAGCGCCCCGCGCTCGCCGTCGCCGAGGAACGCGTAGTCGTGCAGGGCGTGCGGCGGGAAGACCGCCGGAGAGCCGTTGCCCCCGGAGGACGACGTCGTGTTCATGGGTGCGGGCCTCCTTTCACGCCACGTCGTGGAACCGCTTCTGGTCGCGCGGCCACACCGCGATGCCGCCGCAGCGGGTGCCGTCCGCCTCCGGGTGGTCGGTGGGCACCCGGTACACGGACGTGCGCACCGAGTCCACCGTCGGCACGTCCGTCACCGCTTGTCCCCGTCGTCGCCCCGGTGGTGACGGCCCGGCAGCATCTCCTGCACCTTCGCCTTGAAGCCCTGCCGCACCATCGCCGCGCGGTCGCTGTCGCCCTTGAGGACCGCGGCGGCCGCCGCCTCGATCTGGTCGAGCGTCGCGTGCGGCGGGATCGGCGGCACGGCCGGATCCGTCCGGAAGTCGAGGACGAACGGGCGGCTCGCGGACAGCGCCGCCTCCCACGCGCCCCGCACGTGCTCCGGCTTCTCCACCCGCAGCCCGCCGAGCCCCAGGGAACGCGCGAAGTCCGCGTACCCGACGTCCGGGATCGACTGCGAGGGCAGGAACTGCGGCGCCCCGGACATGGCCCGCATCTCCCACGTCACCTGGTTCAGGTCCTGGTTGTTGAAGACCGCGACGACGAGCCGGGGATCGGCCCACTGCTCCCAGTACTTGGCGACCGTGATCAGCTCCGCCATGCCGTTCATCTGCATCGCGCCGTCGCCGACGAGCGCCACCGCGGGCCGGCCGCCGTGGGCGAACTTCGCCCCGATCACGTACGGCACGCCCGGCCCCATCGTCGCCAGCGTCCCGGACAGGGAACCCCGCATGCCGTCGCGCAGCCGCAGGTGCCGCGCGTACCAGTTCGCGGCGGAGCCGGAGTCGGCGGCCAGGATCACGTCGTCGGGCAGCGAGTCGTTCAGGACATGGGCGACGTACTCCGGGTTGATCGGATCGGCGTCCACGGCCGCGCGCCGCTCCATGACCTCCCACCAGCGCGCGGTGTCCTTCTCGATTTTCTTGCGCCAGTCGGTGTGCTTGTTCCGCTCCAGGTGCGGCAGCAGCGCCCGCAGCGTCCTGCGGGCGTCGCCGACGAGATTGATCTCGAACGGGTAGCGCATCCCCACCATGTGCGGATCGATGTCGATCTGCACGGCGCGGGCCTGGCCGAACTCCGGCAGGAACTGCGTGTACGGGAAGCTCGACCCGACGACGAGCAGGGTGTCGCAGTCCCGCATCAGCTCGTACGAGGGGCGCGTGCCCAGCAGCCCGATCGAGCCCGTGACGTACGCCAGGTCGTCGTCCAGCGCGTCCTTGCCGAGCAGCGCCTTGGCGACCCCGGCGCCGAGCCGGTCGGCGACCTCCATGACCTCCCTGCGGGCGCCCCTGGCCCCCTGCCCGACGAGCACGGCCACCTTCTCGCCCTCGTTGAGCAGCGCCGCCGCGCGCTCCACCTCGTCGGGGGCCGGGAGCGGCGCGTACGCGGACAGGCCCAGGCTGGACGGCACCATCTTGAAGGCGTGCTCGGGCGCCGAGTAGTCGAGCTCCTGCACGTCGGCGGGGACGATGACGGCCGTCACCGTGCGCCGGGCCATCGCCGTGCGCATGGCCCGGTCGAGGACGTTGGGCAGTTGCTCGGGGACCGTGACCATGGCGCAGAAGTCGGAGGCGACGTCCTTGTAGAGGCTCAGGAGGTCGACCTCCTGTTGGTAGGAACCCCCCATGGCGCTCTGGTTCGTCTGCCCGACGATCGCGACGACGGGCACGTGGTCCAGCTTGGCGTCGTACAGGCCGTTGAGGAGGTGGATCGCGCCGGGCCCGGAGGTCGCGGCGCACACGCCGACACGGCCGGAGAACTTCGCGTAGCCGACCGCCTCGAACGCGGACATCTCCTCGTGCCGGGACTGCACGAACTCGGGCTTGTTGCCGGCGCGGCCCCAGGCGGCGAGCAGACCGTTGATGCCGTCGCCGGGATACGCGAAGACGTGCTCGACCCCCCAGTCCCGCAGACGTTCGAGGATGTGGTCGGAGACCTTCATGGCCATGAGAACTGTCCTTTCCGATGAGGTCCGGTGAGGTCTGGCGAGGTCAGGTGCGGTCGGGCCCGGACGCCGAGGTGCGGCGGGCCGGATCAGGGGCGGCGGCGCAGCATCCGGGCCCCCGCGAGACCCGCCCCCGCGGCGAGCGCGCCCGCCGCGACGGCCGGGGTCCGGCGGGCCGCCGGGGAGGGGCCGGCCGGCCGGTCGGCGAGCCGCTCGGGGCGCTCGCTCGGCAGGTTCCCGTCCAGGCCCAGCGCCAGGACCTCGGCCAGGTGCAGCGCCCGCCGCCCGGTGCCGCCCTGCTCGATCTGCGTACGGCAGCTGAACCCGTCGGCGAGCAGCACGCTGCCGGGGGAGGCCGCGCGCACGGCGGGCAGCACGCCCTGCTCCGCGACCGCCGCGGACACCTCGTGATGGCCGCGCTCGAAGCCGAAGTTCCCGGCGAGCCCGCAGCAGCCCTCGTCGAGGACGTCGGCCAGGAGATGGGCGCGGCGCATCAGTTCGCGGTCGGCGTCGTCGCCCAGAACCGCGTGCTGGTGGCAGTGCGTCTGTACGGTGGCCCGCCGGTTCAGGGCCGGAGGCCGCCAGCCCGGGGCGTGGTCCACCATCTGCTCGGCGAACGTCCGGAACCGACCGGCCAGGCGCCGCACGTCCTCGTCACCGGGCAGCAGCTCGGGGGCGTCGGACCGGAAGACGGCCGCGCAGGACGGCTCCAGGCCGACGACCGGGGTGCCCGCCTCGACGTAGGGGCGCAGGACGTCGAGCGTATGTCGCAACACCCGTTGCGCCACGCCCAGTTGGCCGGTGGAGATCCAGGTCAGCCCGCAGCACACCGGCCGCTCGGGCACCGCGACCCGGAAGCCCGCGTCCGCCAGGACCCGGACGGCCGCGTGCGCGATCGCCGGATGGAAGGAGTCGGTGAACGTGTCGGGCCACAGCACCACCGTGCGCGGATCGGCCGGGTCCGGCGCCGGGCCGCCCCGCTCCCGCCACGCCTGCGTGAACGTGCGCCGCGCGAAGACCGGCGCGGGCCGGGCGGTGTCGACACCGGCGAGGCGCTTGCCGGCCCGGGCGAGACCGGGGGCGTGCAGCGCCGCGTTGACCAGCGGCGGCGACAGCCGGGCCAGACGCGCCCACACCGGGAGCCAGCCCAGGGAGTAGTGCGCCATCGGACGCAGCCGTCCCGCGTAGTGGTGCGAGAGGAACTCGGCCTTGTACGTGGCCATGTCGACGCCGGTCGGGCAGTCCGAGCGGCAACCCTTGCAGGACAGGCACAGATCCAGCGCGTCACGGACCTCCGTCGACCGCCAGCCGTCCGTGATCGCCGAGTCCGCGTGCCCGTCCAGCATCTCGAACAGGAGCCGGGCCCGGCCGCGCGTGGAGTGCTCCTCCTCCTTCGTCGCACGGTACGAGGGACACATGACGCCGCCGTGCGCGCTGCGGCAGTTGCCGATGCCGACACAGCGCAGGACGGCCCGCCCGAAGGAGTGCGCGTCGTCGGGGTACGCGAAGCGGGTCTCCGGGTCCGCGGGGCGCCACGCGGAACCCAGGCGGAGCTGACCGTCGACCGGCCGCGGGTCGACGACCTTGCCCGGGTTCATCAGCCCGTCCGGATCGAACAGCGCCTTGAGCTCGCCGAACGCGGCGACGATCCGCTCCCCGAACATCCGCGTCAGCAGCTCGCCCCGCGCCTGCCCGTCCCCGTGCTCCCCGGACAGCGAACCTCCGTACGACACGACGAGATCGGCGGCGCGCTCCAGGAACCGGCGGAAGTCCGCGATCCCGTTCGCGCCGCGCAGGTCGAACGGGATCCGCGTGTGCACACAGCCGTGTCCGAAGTGCCCGTACAGCGACGGGTGGTCGTAGCCGAACTCGGCGAACAGGCCCTTCAGGTCGCGGAGATAGGCGCCGAGCCGGTCGGGCGGCACCGCCGAGTCCTCCCAGCCCTCCCACGTCTCCCGGTCGTCGGGCGGGCGGGCCGTCACCCCGAGCCCCGCCTCCCGCGCCTTCAGCATGCGGTGCTCGCGCTCCGGCTCGTCCGAGAACGCGACGGTGTCGTCGTCCTCGCCGCGGCCCAGATCCCGCAGCAGCGCGTAGGCCTGCTCGTCGACCTCCGCACGGGTGTCACCGGCGAACTGCAGCATCAGCCAGCTGTCGCCCGCCGGGAGGGCGTCGAGCGCGTCGAGGTGGGCGCCCTCCTCGCGCATCAGCTCGGCCATGCGGCCGTCGAGCGCCTCCAGTTGGGCGGGGGAGCAGTGCCGCAGCAGCTCGGGCACCTCGTCGGCGGCCCGGCAGATGTCCTCGTAGCCGAGGACGAGCAGGGACTGGCAGGGCGGCACGGGGACCAGGTCCAGCTCGGCGCGCAGCACCGTCACGAGCGTGCCCTCGCTGCCGACCAGGGCCTTCGCCACGTCGAAGCCGTTCTCGGGCAGCAGCGCGTCGAGGTTGTAGCCCGACACCCGGCGCGGGATGTCGGGGAAGGAGCGGCGGATGTCCGCCAGATACGTGTCCCGGAGCCGTTCGAGACCCGCGTGGATCTCCGCCCGGCGCCCGCCCCCGGCGGCGATCCGGGCGCGCTCGGCCCGGCCGGCCGGACCCACCCACATGCGGGTGCCGTCCGCCGTCAGGACCTCCAGCCGGCGCACGTTGTCCGCGGTCTTGCCGTAGGTCTGCGCCGACGCGCCGCACGAGTTGTTCCCGATCATCCCGCCGAGCGTGCAGTGACTGTGCGTGGCGGGCTCGGGGCCGAACCGCAGTCCGTGCTCCGCGAGCCGCCCGTTGAGCGCGTCCAGGGCGATCCCGGGCTCCACCACACACGTACGGGCCCGCGGATCGACCGAGACCAGCGCGTCGCAGTACTTGGTCCAGTCGAGGACCACCGCGGCGTTCGTCGCCTGCCCGGCCAGGCTGGTGCCGCCGCCGCGCGAGAGCACGGGAGCCCCGAACCGCGCGCACACCCCGACCGCCCGCGCCCCGTCCTCCACGGAACGCGGCACGACGACCCCGATCGGCACCTGGCGGTAGTTCGAGCCGTCCGTGGAGTACGCGCCCCGGCTGCCCGCGTCGAAACGGACCTCACCCGCGACCGTCTCGCGCAACGCGGACTCGAGGCCGCGGAGGCCGGCCGGCGCGGCCTGGGATGCGTGCATACGGACACCGTCCTCGCGTCGTCGGATCGGACACCCTCGCTGGGATTCGCCGGGTACCCACCCTCACGTCACGCAAAGGCACCAAACGCACCGATCCGCACCGACCGCGCGAGCCTCCCGATCAGAGCAGGGAACCGGAGAACGCCAGCGCGCCGAGGAGAGCGACGCCGAGCACGAACCACGCCACGTAGTCCCCGATGTGCCCCGAGTGCAGCCGGCGCAGCGGCTCCGTCCACGCGTACGGCTCCTGAGGCGTGTCCCGGCGCAGGGCCAGGACGGCGCAGCCGGCCGCGCACGCCACCGACACGAGGCCCGTCAGGACCGAGGCGAGCGTCCAGTGCGGGGCGAGCTCCGGGGGGCCGCCGAACCCCGCACCGGCCCGCTCGCCGAGCCCCGGCCAGACCCCCACGGCGAGCGACCCGGCCAGCAGCGCCACGGGCACCGCCACCATCGGCAGCGGCACCCGCGACAGCCGTCCCCGGGTCTCGGGCTCCTCGTCACCGCCCTTCGTCTCCTGCTCCGACGCCCGGCGCGGGCGCGGCCCGAGGCCCCGGAAGACGCGCGCCGCGACCCGCAGCACCGCCGCGCCGGTGAGCGCGGAGACCACCGTGAACAGCACCGTCCCCGCGAACCCCGAGGCCTCCTCGACCGCGCCCTTGCCGAGCGCCGTGCCGAACGGCGGCAGCCCCGCGAGCGCCAGGGCCGCCACCGTGTAGAGCACGCCGACCAGCCGCAGCCCGGTCGCCCGGCCGAACAGCTCGTGCTCGTCCACGCTCCCGTACCGGTCGAGCAGGATGCCCGTGCAGGCGAACAGGGCGGCCTTGGCGCCGGCATGGCCGACGACATACAGGGCGACCCCGGCGGTCGACTCCGGGCGCAGCAGCCCGACCCCGACGAGGAACAGCCCGGTGTGCGCGATCGTCGAGTACGCGAGCAGCCGCTTGAGATGGTGCTGCTGCCAGCACAGCAGCGCGCCCAGTACGGCGGTCACCGAGCCCAGCACGACCAGACACAGGCCCACATCGGCGGACGGCACCCCGCCCGGCCCCGCGAACACGAACGTGTGCACGCGCCACACCCCGTACACACCCAGCTCGACCATGACCCCGGACAGCAGCATGCACACCGGACTCGGCGCCACCGCGTGCGCGTCGGGCAGCCAGAAATGGAACGGGACGGCCGCCGCCTTCACCAGCAGCCCGCTCGCGACCAGCACGAACGCGGTCACGACCAGCGCGTCCGCCGGCCCCTGGCCGTCCAGGCGCGCCCCGATCTGCCGCATGCCCAGCTCGCCCGTGCGCGCGTACAGCAGCCCGATGCCCATCAACGTCGCGTACGCGCCCAGGGAGTTGAGGACCCCGAAGGTGAGGGCGCCCTGGACGGCCTTGGACTCCTCCACCCGGTAGCCGGTCAGCGCGTACGCGGCGACGCCCATCAGCTCGAAGAAGACGAACGCGTCGAACAGGTCCCCGGTCAGCGAGAAGCCGCACATGCCCGCCTGGAAGAGCAGCACGAGCGCGGGGAACGCGCCGGGGTTCTTGTGCGGGACCTCCTCGAAGTAGCGCCAGGAGTAGACGAGCACCGCCACCGTCAGCAGACAGACGAGCGTGGCCAGTCCGGTACCGGCCGCGTCGCCGACGAGGACGATGCCCACGCTCCGCCCCGCGACCGGCTCCCAGCCGCCGACCCACTCCGTCGCGACGGGCGAGGACCGGGTCAGCAGGAGGACGGACAGCGTCGTCGTGCCGGCCGCCACGACGGCGGCCACCGCGTCCGTGGCGATCCTCGGCAGCAGCCGGCCGAAGGCGACGAGGAACGCGGCGCCGAGCAGCGGCCCCGCCACGACCAGCGGCAGCAGACGGCTCATCCGCGCAGCTCCGACAGCTCGTCCGGGTCGGCGGTCCCGTGGTGCTTGGCGACCTGGATGGCGAGCGCGAGCAGCAGCGCGGTGACGGTGGCGCCCACGACCACGTCGGTGAGGGCGAGCGCCTGGACCACGGGGTCGACGAGCGGCCGGGAGTGCGGACGCAGATCGGAGTGGACCGGCGCGGTGCCGCCCTCGCGGTAACCGACGGCGAGCAGCAGCACGTACGTGGCGGCCTGGCACACCGCGAGACAGCCGACGGCGTGCACGAGATGCCGGCTCGTCGCGAGGCCGTAGCAGCCGACCAGGAAGATCCAGCCGGACACGACGTAGGGCAGGACGTGCATCATCGGGCGGCTTCCTCCCCGGCCCCGTCGGCGTCGGTGATCTCCACCGCCTGGTCCAGGAAGCGGCTCACCAGAACGACGACGGCGCTGGCCACCTCGATGCCGACCGCCGCGTTCAGCAGCGGCACGGTGCCGCCCGAGGCCAGCGTGTTGAACGTGCCGTACGGCAGCGTGTTCGCCAGGAAGGAGGCACCGGCGACGAGACCGGCCACGCCGAGCAGCAGATAGGCCGCCTCACCGACCGCGTCCCCCACCTCGTACGGGCCCACGGGCCGGACGCGTTCGAGCGCCCGGTAGTCCACCCCGATGTACAGCAGGTGCACGGCCGTGGCGACGATGACGCCGCCCTGGAAGCCGCCGCCCGGGCTCAACTGCCCGTGGGCGACGACGTACAGGCCCGACACCAGCGCCACCGGCAGCAGCGCCAGCGCGTAGCGCCGCACCCAGGGGTCGACCCGCGCGGGCCGGGGCGGCAGCCGGTCCTCGTCACGGGTCTGGCGCAACAGGACGACCGCCCCGAGCACGGCGGTGAAGAGGATCGACTCCTCGCCCAGGGTGTCGAAGGACCGCTGGTCGAAGTTGACCGCCGAGACGACGTTCGCCGTGTGGCGCCCGAGGGACTCCGCGACCGACCGGTCGCCGTACGGGTGCCCGCCCCGGCCGAAGTCGGGGAGTTCCAGGAACGCGGCGGTGAACAGCGCGGCCAGGCCCGCGACGCCGAGCGCGAGGATCCACCGCCGCAGCGTGTGGCTCACCGCCCCGCCTCCTCGTCCTCGTCCGTGCGGCGCCCGCGGCGGCGGACCTTGCGCACCGACAGCAGGATCAGCAGCGGGGTCAGCGCGGAGCCCACGGCCAGTTGGGACAGCGCCACGTCCGGCGCCTGGAGCACCGTGAACAGCGCGGCCAGCGCGAGGCCGAGCACCGACAGCACCAGGGCCTGCCGGGCCGGCTCCCGCACCGCGACCGCGACCGTAGCGGACACCGCCACCAGGACGAGACACACCGCGATCAGCACCTCGTCGCCGTTCACCGCGCCCCACCGCCTTCCCGCTCCGAGCCCGGCTCCCGCACCACGCCCACCGACAGGGCACGCGTCGCGACGACATTGCCGACCGCCACCAGCACACCGATCAGGAGCGCCTTCACCAGCGCCCGGCCGGGCGGCGTGGCCGCGCACACGGCGGCCGTCACCGCCGCCGCGGCGGCGACACACCCCACCGTCACGGCCGTGCTCCCGCGCGGCGAGCCGTCCTTCAGGTCGTCGTCGAGCAGCCGCACGCACACCAGCGTGCCGACCGGTCCGAGCAGGCTCAGGACCAGCGACAGATCCACGTACGAGGGCCGCCCGTAGCCCTGTGCCAGCAGCAGGAACGCCAGGGCGACGACCGTGCTCCCCGCGTTCTGGGCCAGCAGCCGCCCCGCCGGCGGGCCGACCGAGACGCGCCAGATCACCGGAAGCATTCCGAAGGCCAGGAGCGCGGCGCCGCACGCGGACCACGCGTTCACCGGGGCTCCTCACGCGCCGCGCGCCGCGCCGCCGTCGCCGCCAGGGCGCCCGCCGCGGCGCAGCACACGCCCACGACCAGCTCCAGCACGTCGACGGTGCTCACCAGCACCAGCCACAGCACGACGAGCACCGCCCACCAGGCCAGGAACTCCGCGCCGGCGCCCAGCCGTCCGTCCATCGGCGGCTCAGGCGCGGACCAGGCAGAACGGATGCCCGGCCGGATCCGCGTACACCCGGAAGCCGCGCTTGCCGTCCTCGTCGTCCAGGTCCAGCGGCATGCCGCCCAGGGCCAGGACCTGCGCCTCGGCGTCCGCCATGTCGTCGACCTTCAGGTCCAGATGCAGCTGCTGGGAGTTCTCGTCGGCGCGGGGCCACTCGGGCGGCCGGTGGCCCGCGGCGCGCTGGAAGGCGATGCGGTGGTCGCCGGGGGCGTACAGGTCGTACCAGTCCTCACCGTCCTGCCGGACCTCGCCGCCGAGCAGCGCGGCGTAGAAGCCGGCCAGTGCGGCGGGGTCGGGACAGTCCACGGCGACCAGGCAGTACCGGGCAACAGGCATGTCGCGCTCCTTGTACGGGTGGGTGAACTCTTCCATCCGACGGCGGGCGGGCGCGGGAGGCGCGTCAGGCGTCGTCGGAGAGGCCGGTGAGAAAGCCGTCCCAGTCGATGTGCGACGACTCCTCGCCCGGCGGGACCAGCCGCGCCGTGACGTCCAGCCACTCGGACACCACGTCGCGCTCCGTCTCCACCACGGCGCAGCCGTCGACCGGACCGAGCCGGATCCGCAGCGCGGGCGGCGCGCCGGCCGCGCCGGGCACGGGCCAGGCGGCCACCTCGCCGGTCCCCGTGCGCCGGCTGCGGGCGAGCAGGAGCGTCTCCCGCGACAGGACCCAGCGGACCTGCGCCCCCTCCACCTCCAGCGTGACGCGGACGGCGAAGGGGTCCAGCGAGGTGTAGTGCAGTTCGAGGCCCAGGGGCAGCGGACGCAGCCCGTCCCGGAGCAGCACGGCGTCGTGGAGGAGGGTGGCGGTCCGGTGCGGATGCACCGACACGTGGGTGAGGGGTTCGGACACGGCGGATCACGCCCTTGGTCGGAGGGGACTCGGCAAGGCGGCGCCGAGCGGGACGGGGGGCCTGCGCACGCCGGTCATGCCCGCACCGCCGGCCGTTCGGGGTCGGTCATCGGTCGCTCCTCATGATCGGGACGGCGACGCTCAGTGCGGGGCGGAGCCCTGATCGGGCGTGGGGGAGGCCTTGCTGATCTCGCCGAGCGCCGACTCGGGGTCGTGCGTCTCGGCCAGGTCGCCGAGGCTGACCATGCCGACGGGCCGGCCTCCGCTCGTCACGGGCAGTCGCCGGACGGAGTGCTGTCGCATCAGGGCGACCGCGCGGGCGGTCTCCTCCTCGGGGCTCACGCACACGGGGTCCGTCGTGCACAGATCGGCGACCTCGACCACGCGGGGATCCGCGCCGTCGGCCACCGCGCGCAGGGCGATGTCCCGGTCGGTGATCAGTCCGAGGAGGCGTCCGCCGTCGGTGACCATGACCGTGCCGATGTCCTCGTCGCGCATCAACTGTGCTGCCTGGGTCAGGGGCGTGTCGGGCCGGACCGCGATCACGCCCTCCGTCATCACGTCGCTGATCAGGTGCGTCATGGCGTGCCTCGCAATCTTCCGCCGTGCCGGCGGCCGAGGGGATGGGCGGGCGTCGGGGGTCGAAGGTTCGGACGCGGCGCCGGGTACCCATGACGGTCGATCACACACCTGCGCGCCGCACTTCACCGGCGCCCGGCGTGGAGTACGTCAACTTCCATCGGATATGGGCGAGTTGTCGCCCTCTGCGTGGCTCACGCGCACGGTGCCGAGACCGGGGTCCGCCGCGTCCGGCACGTGCATGCCCACCGCGATCCCGGTCCGCAGGTACCGCAGCACGGGCGCGTCGAGCCGCTCCCCGGGGAGCACCGCCGGGATGCCGGGCGGGTACGGCGTCAGCATCTCGGCCGCGACGCGCCCCGCCGCCCGCGCGAGCGGCACGTCCTCGAAGGGCCCGAAGTAGGCGTCGCGCGGCAACCGGACCTGTTCCAGGCGGATCTCTGCCGGAGCAGGCACGTCGACGCGCGGCGCGGGACGCAGCTCCGCGCCGGACCGGGCCACGGCCTCGAGCGCCTCCAGGAGCGCGTCGGCCGTGTCGCGGTCGTCGCCGTGGGTGATCTGGGTGCTGATGCGGCGGTGGTCGGCCAGGTGGGCGTCGACCGCGTGGTGCGCGCGCAGCCGGTCGGCCACCGCGTACCCCGTGGTGCCGAGGCCCTCGACGTCGATGACGACGGGCAGCGGGTCGAAGTCGTCCGCGAGTCCGGGGCCGCAGAAGTCGTCCCGGTCGTTCACGTGCAGCCCCTCGATCTTCTCGATCGCGGTCCGCACGTCGCCGGCCAGGTCGAGCGCGTGCCCCATCAGTTCCGCTCCGTGCAGCGCCATCTGCCGCCGCCACCCGTCCAGGCCCGCGTAGATCAGCACGGACGGACTGGTGGTGCCGAGCAGATCGGCCCGGGAGCTCAGTACGGCGGGATCGATCAGCTCGCCCCGCAGGTGGAAGACCGAGCCCTGCTCCAGACCGCTGCCCATCTTGTGGATGCTCGTGACGCAGATGTCGGCGCCCGCGTCCATCGCCCAGGACGGCAGCCGGGAGTGGAAAGGCAGGTGTGCGCCCCAGGCCTCGTCCACGATCAGCGGCCGGGAGCGGCGATGGCAGACCTCCGCGATGCCGCGCAGATCGGCGCAGCTCCCGTACGGGGTCGGGCTCGTGACCAGGGCGCCCTTCGCGTCGGGGTGGGCGCGGAACGCCTCCTCGAAGTCCTCGGCGCCCGGCGGGTGGGCGAGATGCCGCTCGGCGTCCCAGCGCGGTTCGACCCACACCGGCCGGATCCCGGAGAGGATCAGCCCCGACACCACCGACTTGTGTGCGTCGCGCCCGATCACAAGCTCCTCGTGCGGGCCCGCGACAGCGAGCATCGCCGCCTTCACCGACAGCGAGCTGCCGCAGGTGGAGAAGAACGTGTGCTCGGCGTGCACGGCGTCGGCCATCAGCTCCTCGGCGCGCTCCAGGACGCGCCCGCGGGTGCGCCGGTCGTCGAGTCCGCCCGAGGCGAGGACGTCGCCCTGGAACACGGCGTCGCCGAGCACCGCCCGCACCGCCGGGTCCGCGCCCCGGGCCTGTTTGTGGCCCGGTGGCGTGAAGCCGAGCCGGTGCAGCCTGTGGTGCTCGGCCAGCGCTTCGAGGACCGGGGCCTGGGAGTGGTCGAAGTCAGGGGGCATGGGCAGCCGGGTTCCCGGTTCGGCGGGCGGTCAATCGGCCGTCGATGCGGACGCGGAGGGTGCCCGGCGCACCTCGGCGACGGCCACGGCGAGCTGCCGGCGCGTGTCGTCGGGGAGACCCTCGCCCGTGACCGCGTGCACGAGATCGTGGGCGACCTGGCGCAGCTTGGTGTTCGTGCGCTGGGAGACGGCGACGAGGACCGTCCAGGCGTCCTCGGGTGTGAGGCGGAAGGAGGCCATCAGCGTCCCTCGGGCCAGGTCGATGACGGGCCGGGTCTGCATCGCCTCGCGGAGCTGGCCGATCTCGGCCCGCACGTCCTCGTCGTCCGCGCCCGGCGTCGAGCCGGTGAGCCGGGCGGCGCTGCCCGCCCCGGTGAACAGGGGCAGCGTGTCGGTGTCCAGGAGCACGCCGCGCACGGCGGGACTGGAGGCGTGCAAGGAGATGCTCTTCCCCTCGTCCAGGGCGCGGCGGCGGGTGCTGAGCAGGACGTTCAGCCCGGCGCAGTCGCAGTGGTCCACCTGACTCAGGTCCAGGTCGAGGCCGGTCCCCGAGGTGCGCAGAAACTGCGTCAGGTTCTCGAGGAGGGCCTGCTCGGTGCCGGCACCGAGGGGGCCCGAGAGCGCCACGAGCGTGCGGTCGCCCCGATGCCTCGTCTCGACGCCCAACAGGGATGCACGTGCTGACATGCCGGTCACTCCAGGGAGAGGTCGGTCCGTCTTCTGCCGTGCCTCCAGAGTCGACCCCGACCACTATGCACGTCAAGCGATACCGGAATTGTAATTCGTCCTTTTGAATGCCGGAATCAAAGAGCCTAGCCTGGCGTACATGACTGCAGCACCGGAACCGCACACCGGTTGGACCTTCCTCACCAACCACGCTCGCGTCCTGTCCGCGGTCGCGACCGAGCCGACCCTGCGCATCCGGGACATCGCCGCCCACTGCCGGCTCACCGAGCGGGCCGTCCAGAAGATCCTCGCGGACCTGGAGAAGGACGGCTATCTCACCCATACGCGGCGTGGTCGCTCGAACACCTACCGCGTCTCCGACGGCACGATTCTGCGCCATCCGGCCGAGGCGGGCCTGACCGTGTCGGACCTTCTGGGCATGCTGGCGCGGCACGACGCGGAACATGCGGAAGACGGAGCCCCCGTGTCGGAAGACAGAGTCCGTTTGCAGTGAGAAATGGGTCCGTTCGGGGTACCAAAAGGGTATGAACGAGACATTCTTCGAATTGGCTGCGGCGAATACCGTGCTCTCCGCTGTCGGGGCCTTCGTCGGAGGCCTGTTCATCGCCGGGTTCCTGATCGTGGCGTTCAAGTTCGGGAAGAGAGTGGTCGAGCGGGAGTCGAGGCGGCCGAGGCCGGACGAACAGCCGAAGCTGCCCAAGGAATGGCCGGTGCACGAGGAGCGGGAGGTGCGTGAGCCGGACGAGGTGCCGCTGGCCCACGACGAGAGCGAACGCCTCATGCCGTACCAGCTGCATCCGGCGCGCACGAAGCGGAGCAAGGACCAGCACCCCAAGAAGTGGACTCCGGGTGCCAGCGGCTCCTTCGGCAGTGGCGGCCTCGGCAGGATCTGAGGCGGCAACCCCCAGAAAGGATCACCCCGAAAGGCATCACCCGGAAAGCGTCGCCCCGAAAGGCGTCACCCGGAAAAGCATCACCCCGAAAGAGGATCAAGAGGCGGCCTCCGCATCACGAGGCCGCCTCTCCCTCTTGCCCACCCTTCTGTGTCCTTCTGTGTCCGGGCCCGCCGATCAGTCGGCCGGCTCGTCCGGCACGGGGTGCTCCGGGTTGGGGCTCGCCGCGTGCGGTGCGCCCCGGCGTCCCGTCCCGGCCTCGTCCGTGTCGGGGAGCGCCGGATCGGGCCGGGCCCGCTCCTCCTCGCCGGTCGTGTCGCCGTCGGGCTCCCAGGGGTCCTCCCCGGGCCCGTCCGGGTCGGCCTGCTGGTCCGGCATGTCCCTCGGCGTGGGCTCGCCGGCCTCGCCGGTCTTCTCGGGATCTGGTGTTCCTGATCGTCGGTCCTGCACGGTTCCTCCTCGGCTCCGCGGTGTCCATGAGGGCGTACGGGTACCCGCCGTCCCGCCGGCCATCACTCCGGGCGCAGCCACACCGTGGCCAGCGGCGGAAGGGTCAGGAGCAGCCGGGCCGGGAACGCGCCGAGCGGGTCGGGGAGCGCGCTGAGCGCCCCGGGACTGCCGACGTCGCCGCCGCCGTACCGGGCCGCGTCCGTGTTGAGCACCTCCCGCCACGCACCGGCCGCCCCGGGCACCCCCACCGGGTACCCGTGCCGGACCACCGGGGAGAAGTTGCTCACCGCGAGCAGCGGCGCACCGTCGGCCCCGAAGCGCAGGAAGGCCAGCACGTTGTCCTGCGCCGCGTCCGCCTCGACCCACTGGAATCCCCCCGGGTCGGTGTCCCGCTCCCACAGGGCGGGCGTCGCGCTGTAGCGCAGGTTCAGGTCGCGGACCAGATCCCGTACGCCCCGGTGGTCCCGCTCCGCTCCGTACGCCGGGTCGAGCAGCCACCAGTCGGGGCCGTGCGCCTCCGACCACTCGGCGCCCTGCGCGAACTCCTGGCCCATGAACAGGAGTTGCTTGCCCGGGTGGGCCCACATGTAGGCGAGGTAGGCGCGGTGGTTGGCGCGTTGCTGCCACCAGTCGCCGGGCATCTTCGAGACGAGGGACCGCTTGCCGTGGACGACCTCGTCGTGGGAGATCGGCAGCAGATAGTTCTCGCTGTACGCGTAGACCATGGAGAAGGTCAACTCGCCGTGGTGGTACTGGCGGTGCACCGGCTCGTGCCGGATGTACTCCAGCGAGTCGTGCATCCAGCCCATGTTCCACTTCAGCCCGAAGCCGAGCCCGCCGAAGCCGTCCGAGCCGGTGTGGTGCGTGGCCCGTGTGACGCCCTCCCACGCGGTCGACTCCTCGGCGAGCGTCACGATGCCCGGGTAGCGCCGGTAGACGGTCGCGTTCATCTCCTGGAGGAACGCGACCGCGTCGAGGTTCTCCCGGCCGCCGTGCTCGTTCGGCGTCCAGCCGCCCTCCTCGCGCGAGTAGTCGAGGTAGAGCATCGAGGCGACCGCGTCCACGCGCAGGCCGTCGACGTGGAACTCCTCGAACCAGTAACTCGCGTTCGCCACCAGGAAGTTGCGGACCTCCGTGCGGCCGTAGTCGAAGGTGAGGGTGCCCCAGTCGGGGTGCTCGGCGCGCCGTGTGTCCCCCGGCTCGTACAGCGGACGGCCGTCGAACTCGGCCAGCGCCCAGTCGTCCTTCGGGAAGTGGGCCGGGACCCAGTCCATGATCACGCCGATGCCCGCCCGGTGCAGCGTGTCGATCAGGTGCCGGAGGTCGTCCGGGGTGCCGAGGCGCGAGGTCGGCGCGTAGAAGCCGGTGACCTGGTACCCCCAGGACCCGCCGAAGGGATGCTCGGAGACCGGCATGAACTCCACGTGCGTGAACCCCATGTCGGTCACGTACGCGGTGAGTTCCACGGCCAGCTCGCGGTAGCCCAGCCCGGGCCGCCAGGACGGCAGATGGACCTCGTACACCGACATCGGCGACCGGTGCGCGGGGTGCTCGGCGCGACGGGACATCCACGCGTCGTCCGTCCAGACGTGCGCCGAGCGCGTGACCACGGAGGCGGTCGCGGGCGGCACCTCCGTCCGGCGGGCCATCGGGTCCGCGCGCACGGTGTGCGTGCCGTCCGGCCGGGTGATGTCGAACTTGTAGAGCGCGCCCTCGCCGATGCCGGGCACGAACAGCTCCCAGACCCCGGACGAACCGAGGGAGCGCATGGGGTGGGCGGTGCCGTCCCAGCGGCAGAACTCCCCGCACACGCGCACGCCCAGGGCGTTCGGCGCCCACACGGTGAAGCGGGTGCCGGTGACGCCCTGGTGGGTCATGGGGTGCGCGCCGAGCGCCGTCCACAGCTCCTCGTGCCGGCCCTCGGCGATCAGGTGCAGATCGAGCTCACCGAGCGCCGGAAGGAACCGGTAGGGGTCCTCGGTCTCCGTGTCCCGGCCGTCGTACGTGATCCGCAGCCGGTACGCGGGGGCCTCGGCGAGCGGCAGAAGGACGGAGAACAGGCCGTCCCCCTCGTCCGCCAGCTCCACGGTCCGGCCCTCCACGAGGAGCGACACCGCCTGCGCGTAGGGGCGCAGGACGCGGACGGTCACCCCGCCCGGTGCGGGGTGCGCCCCCAGCACCGCGTGCGGGTCGTGATGGCTCCCCGCCAGCAGGCGCTTGCGGGTGTCGGCGTCGAGCGGCGGCGGCGTGTTCGCCGGGGTCCGCGTCGGCATCGGTTCGGTGGACGTCACGATCGGGACTCCTCCGCAAGGCGCGCTATCGCGGCCATCGGAACGGGCAGCCAGTCCGGACGGTGCCTGGCCTCGTACAGGACCTCGTACACGGCGCGGTCCGTCTCGTGGGCGCGGACGAGCGCCGTGTGCTCGCGCGGGTCCCACGGCGCCTCCCGGGCGTATCCCGCCAGGTAGGCGTCGCGGCAGCGCCGGGCCCACTCGGTGTGCCCCGGCCCCCGGGCGTGCGCCGCGTAGTCGAAGGAGCGGAGCATCCCGGCGACGTCCCGGGCGGGGGACTGCACACGCCGGCGTTCGGCGAGCGGGCGGGACGGCTCACCCTCGAAGTCGATGATCCGCCACCGGCGCCCGTCGAGCAGGACCTGGCCGAGGTGCAGATCGCCGTGGATCCGCTGGTCCGCCGGGTGCGAACGGTGCCCCGCCGCGGCCTGGTAGACGGCCCGCAGCCGGGGCACGTGCCGCGCCAGCTCCGGGACCTGACGGGCCGTCGCGTCCAGCCGGGCGGACATCGCCGCCGCGAGCCCGCCGGCGGAGCCGGCGTCCCGCCCCGGCTCGTCGGGCGGGAAGGCGCGCGCCAGTGCCAGATGCACCTCGGCGGTGGCCCGTCCCAGTTCGAACGCGGTCTCGGCGAGGTCCTCGCCGGTGGGGGAGTCGAGGGCCAGGCTCCAGCCGTCCGTCGCCCCGCGCAGGAACGGCTGGAGCACGCCGAGCGTCGCGCGGCGCGGCTCGGTGGTCCAGAACCAGGCGACGGGCGCCGGGACCCGGGCGCAGCCGTCCCGGGACAGCGCGGAGGGGACCTCCAGGTCGGGGTGGACGCCGTACTGGACGCGGCGGAACAGCTTGAGGATGAACGCGTCGCCGTACACCAGCGAGGTGTTGGACTGCTCCCCGTCCAGGAGGCGGGGGCGCAGCCCCGCCGGCACGTCGGTCCGCCCGTCGCGCTCGAAGCGCAGCGGGCCCGCCGCGCCCGGCGCACGCAGCCGTTCCAGCAGCGTCCCCGTGGCCCGGGGGTCGTGCAGGGCGTCGTACACGGTGAGCCCCCGCAGCGGGCCGACGGCGGGACGCCCGATGACGGCCGGCCGCAGCCGGGCCGGCAGGCCCTCGGACACCCCCAGCAGGACCTGGTAGCAGCCGCTGTGCGCGCCCGCGTGCGAGGCCCGCACGAGCAGGTGCAGGCAGCCCGGGTACAGCTCCGTCAGCGACACCACCGACAGGTCGGTGAGCGGCAGTCCCTTGCCCGCGAACCAGCGCTGCTCGGGCAGCCACCCCTCGAGCAGCCCGGCCACGGACGCGAGGTGCTGCGCCGGGCTGAGGCTGACGTCGTGCGGTGCGGTGATCAGCATGAGCGATGTCCTTTCACAGGCGGATCCCGGGTTCCGCCGGCAGACGCGGAGGGACGCTCTCGCACAGGCGGAACCAGTAGAAGCCGTGTCCGGCCAGGGTCAGCAGGTAGGGGAGTTCGCCGATGGCGGGGAAGCGGACACCGCCGACGAGTTCGACGGGCTCGCGCCCCTCGAACTCCCGCAGCTCCAGCTCGGTGGGTTGGGCGAAGCGGGAGAAGTTGTGGACGCACAGGACGAGGTCGTCGCCGTGTTCGCGGAGGAAGGCGAGGACGGCGGGGTTGGTGGAGGGGAGTTCGGTGTAGGTGCCGAGGCCGAAGGCGGGGTTCTGTTTGCGGATCTCGATCATGCGCCGGGTCCAGTGGAGGAGGCTGGAGGGTGAGGACATGGCGGCTTCGACGTTGGTGACCTGGTAGCCGTGGACGGGGTCCATGATCGTGGGGAGGTAGAGGCGGCCGGGGTCGCAGG
>NZ_JBHYTK010000027.1:0-41062 GCF_042749255.1 Streptomyces sp. NPDC059524
CCCGCCACCCGAGAAGGCGGGTTCAGCCGGAGAGGGGCCCGGGTCCGAGACCTGAGCTCCCGAGAGGCCGGGCCGGTAGAAGAGGGGACCCGGGCCGGCCCCTTGGTCGCGTGATCGTCGTGCCCTGCGTCGCAAGCCCTTCGGACTCGACCATCACGCATGCCCGATATTGCCCCAATATGCGCAGAATCTTCACGCGACTCGCCGGGGAAACCATGATCGATGCCGACCCCGCAGAGGTGGACCTCGTCCACCACCACGCCTCCATGCAGGTGTTCGCCGAAGCCGGCGGGCGCAGCCGATTCGTCTGGATCACCGACGTGCAGTCGCACAGCTGCGCGGAGCCCGTCGCCGCGATGGTCGACCAGGGGACCCAGGTGATCCGCCGGACCCTGAGCAGGCGCCCGCCGCCGCTTCTTGACACGAGGGGGCGTGCCGGCGCGGGCCTGCTCGGCGGGGCGCACGATCTTCTGGAAGGCCTTCGGGGCGAAGGTGGGCCGATGTAGAGTGAAGAACGCCCTTGACCTGCACAAAGCAGGCAGGGAGCCGCCTTCTAGGAGTCCATAGTGCTGCGCACCATGTTCAAGTCCAAGATCCACCGTGCCACCGTCACCCAGGCCGACCTGCACTACGTCGGCTCCGTGACCATCGATGCCGATCTGCTCGACGCCGCCGATCTGCTGCCCGGCGAGCTTGTGCACATCGTCGACATCGACAACGGGGCCCGGCTCGAGACGTACGTCATCGAGGGGGAGCGGGGGTCCGGAGTCATCGGGATCAACGGGGCCGCCGCCCACCTCGTGCACCCGGGCGACCTCGTGATCATCATCAGTTACGCTCAGGTCGACGACGCCGAGGCGCGTGCGCTGCGGCCCCAGGTCGTGCACGTGGACCGGGAGAACAAGATCGTCGCGCTGGGTGCGGACCCCTCCGAGCCTGTCCCCGGCGGCGCCGACCGGCGCAGCCCCCAGGCGGTGCCCGCGGGCTGAGCGGGGCCTCGGCGCGGGAGAGCCTCAACCCGAGGAGAGCCGCATGAGCCCCACGAGCACGCCGGGCGAGATCGACATCCGGGACGACCGCGAGCGGGGCCGGCTGAGCGCCCGGGTGGGCGGGCCCGACGGGGAACTCGTCGGGCACATCCAGTACTTCGTGCTGGAGGAGCCGGAGCGGGCCCTGGTCGCCGTGCACACGATCGTGGAGCGGGAGTACGAGGGCCGCGGCATCGCCGGCTCGCTCACCCGCGAGCTGTACGCGATCGCCGCCCGGGAGGCCGTGCATGTCGTCCCGCTGTGCCCGTTCGCCGTGCGCTGGGCCGCCCGGCACCCCGGTGAGGCGCCCACCGTGTCCGACACGCTGCGGCGGGCCGCCGAGCAGGCGCTCGCCTCCGACCCCGGGAAGTGGTGACCGTGCTCGTCCTGCTGCACACCTCGCCCGTGCACGTGCCCGTCTTCGAGGCCCTGCGCGACGCGCACCATCCCGGGCTCGCCCTGCGGCACGTCGTGCGTGAGGAACTCCTGGAGCGGGCCCGGTCGGCCGGGCCCGCCTCCGCCACCGACGACGTCCGCCACGTGCTGGCCGAGGCCACCGCCGACGGGGCCGGAGCCGTGCTGTGCACCTGCTCCTCGATCGGCGGCGTCGCCGAGTCGCTCGCCGCGGACCTCGGGGTGCCCGTGCTGCGGCTCGACCGGCCCATGGCGGCCCGCGCCGTCGCCCTCGGCCCGCGCGTGACCGTCGTCGCCACCACCCACAGCACCCTGGGCCCCACCGTCGCCCTCGTCGAGGAGGAGGCGGCCCGCGCCGGGCGCCCCGTCGACGTACGGACGGTGCTGGTGGAGGGGGCCTGGGAGCTGTTCCTCGCCGGGGACCACGAGGGATATCTCGGCCTCGTCACCGCCGCGCTGGACGCCATCGGCCCCGCCGACGCCGATGCCGTCGTGCTGGCCCAGGCCTCGACCGCGGACGCCGCCGACCGGACCCGTACCGACGTGCCCGTGCTCTCCAGCCCGCGCCCCGGACTGGCAGCCGCGGCACGCGCCGCGGCACCTGTGGAGTAGCCGCGGCACCTGTGGAGTAACGGCGCCCGGGTCTTCCGGGCCGGCCCCCGAGCGTCCTCACCGGCCCCCGACCGGCACGAACCGCGAGCGGGCCGCCACCCGGGGTGAGCGTCACGCGTGGATCGCGCGGGCGTGGGCACGCGACGGGGGTGACAGTGGAAGGACCCCCGTAGATCTCTGGAGGAACGACCATGACCCACCCGTTCCCCGACCCCGTCCCGCCCGGACCCACGCCGGGACCCGGTCCGGGACCCCGGCCGGGCCCCGGACCCGACCGGCCCGACCCCGGGCCGCTGCCGGACCCGTTCCCGACCCCGGTGCCGCGTCCGGTCCCCGAGCCGTCGCCGTCCCCCGTGCCACCGGACCCGGACCCCGACCCGAAGCCGCCGGAGCCCGAGCCCTCGCCCGCCTAGCGGGCCCTCAGGCCTCGACCTCGCTGCGGTCGCCGCCCCAGAGGGTGTGGAACGAGCCCTCGCGGTCGACGCGCCGATAGGTGTGCGCGCCGAAGAAGTCGCGCTGGCCCTGGGTCAGCGCGGCCGGCAGCCGCTCCGCGCGCAGCGCGTCGTAGTAGGCGAGCGCCGCGGCGAAGCCCGGGGTCGGCACGCCCTCGGTCACCGCGGTGCCCACCACCGACCGCCAGTCGTTCTGGGCTGCCGCGATCTCCTCGGCGAACCCCTTGTCGGACAGCAGCGACACCAGGCCGGGGTCGGCCTCGTAGGCCGCCGTGATGCGGTCCAGGAACGCGGCCCGGATGATGCAGCCGCCGCGCCAGATCCGGGCCACCGCCCCCAGGTCGATGTCCCAGTCGTACTCCGCGCTGCCCGCCGCGATCTCGTGGAAGCCCTGCGTGTACGACACGATCTTCGAGGCGTACAGCGCCTGCTCGACGTGATCGGCGAAGTCGGCGCGCTCCGTGTCCGCGATCGGTTCGGGGCGCGGGCCGGCCAGTTCGCCGGACGCGGCCCGCAGGTCGGCGTGGCCCGACAGGGAGCGGGCGAACACCGCCTCCGCGATGCCCGACACGGGCACCCCGAGGTCCAGCGCGATCTGCACGGTCCAGCGTCCCGTGCCCTTCTGCTCGGCGCGGTCCTGCACGATGTCGACGAACGGCCGGTCGGTCGCCGCGTCCACGTGGGACAGCACCTCCGCCGTGATCTCGATCAGGTATGAGTCGAGCCGGCCCGTGTTCCACGTGCGGAAGACTTCCGCGATCTGCGCCGGGGTGTAGCCGCCCACGTCGCGCAGCAGCTGGTACGCCTCGCCGATCAGCTGCATGTCCGCGTACTCGATGCCGTTGTGCACCATCTTCACGAAGTGGCCCGCGCCGTCCGGGCCGACGTGCGTCACGCACGGGGTGCCGTCCTTCGCCTTCGCGGAGATCTTCTCCAGCATCGGCCCGAGCGCGGCGTACGACTCGACGCTGCCGCCCGGCATGATGCTCGGACCGTGCAGGGCGCCCTCCTCGCCGCCGGAGACGCCCGTGCCGACGAAGTGGATGCCCTGCTCGCGCAGTTCCTTCTCGCGCCGCCGGGTGTCCGCGAAGTGCGCGTTGCCGCCGTCGACGATCATGTCGCCGGGTTCGAGCAGCGGGGCGAACTCGCCGATCACCGCGTCCGTCGCCGCACCCGCCTTCACCATGATCACCAGGCGTCGGGGCCGCTCCAGCGCCGCCACGAACTCCTCGGCGGTCTCGGTCGGGACGAAGATGCCCTCCTCGCCGAACTCCGCGACGAGGTCGTGGGTGCGCGCCGCCGTGCGGTTGTGGAGGGCCACGGTGTAGCCGTTGCGGGCGAAGTTCCGCGCGAGGTTGCGGCCCATGACGGCGAGCCCCGTGACACCGATCTGCGCTGTGCTGCTGCTCATGCCTGTCGCTCCTGGATCGGGATGGTGGCCGGTCCGCCGGACGCCGGGGCCGACCCTTCGACGGTACGTACGGGTACCGGCGCGGGCATCCCGTGCGGAGGCGGGGATTCCTGAGGCATGGGCCCGGTGCCCAGGGTCCAAAAGTCGCCATAGTGGCTTGGGAGTCTCTTGTCACGACTGTGCGGGAGCGGCTAATTTGCCGCTCCTACGTGTGCCCGCAGGTGGTACCAGAGGGGGCTTTCATGGCGTTACGCGGCCGGCACCGCCGGTATCAGCCGAGCCGGGTCAACCGGGCGTCGCTCACCGTGACCGTGGGCGGCGCGGGCATCGCGATCCCCCTGATAGGGGCGGGCACCGCCGAGGCCGCCGACGCCGCGACCTGGAACAAGGTCGCCGCCTGCGAGTCCTCCGGCAACTGGAGCATCAACACGGGGAACGGCTACTACGGCGGCCTCCAGTTCACCGGCTCCACCTGGGCCGCGTACGGCGGCACGGCCTACGCGCCGCGCGCCGACCTCGCCACCCGCGACCAGCAGATCGCCGTGGCCGAGAAGGTCCTCGACGGGCAGGGGCCCGGCGCCTGGCCGGTCTGCTCGCAGCGGGCGGGCCTGTCCCGTACCCCCGAAGCCGCCCCGCCCCGCGCCCCCGAGCGCCCTGCGGTCCGCGCCGTCAAGGACGTGAAACCCGAGGTCACGCCGCAGTCCAGAGCCGGCCGCACCGAGATGTACACGGTCCTCGGCGGCGACACCCTCTCCGGCATCGCGCAGAGCCGCAAGGTGCCCGGCGGCTGGTCCCGGCTCTACGAGGCGAACCGCTCGACCATCGGCGCCGACCCGGACCTCATCCTGCCCGGCCAGCGCCTCGCGATGCCCGGCGGGAAGGCGACCCCGGTCCGCCCGGACCGTACGAAGAAGCCCGCGGCGCGTCCGCCGGAGTCGGCGCAGCCTCCGGCGCACAAGGCGGAGCCGAAGCAGCCCGAACACAAGAAGGCAGCCCCGAAGAGGACCGAGCCCAAGAAGGCCGAGCACGAGAAGGCTGCGCCGCACAGAACCGCGCCGAAGAAGAAGCCGCAGGCCGAGAAGCCCGCGACGCACCGCACGAGCGGCGTGGTCGCCCCGGTCAGCGCCTCCATCGGCACCCCGTACCACGCGGCCGGGTCCTCCTGGTCGAAGGGCTACCACACGGGCGTCGACTTCGCGGTGCCCACCGGCACCTCCGTCAAGGCAGTCGCCGCAGGTCAGGTCGTGTCCGCGGGCTGGGGCGGCTCGTACGGCTACGAGGTCGTGATCAAGCACGCCGACGGCCGCTACAGCCAGTACGGGCACCTGTCCGCGCTCAGCGTGAAGAGCGGGCAGCGGGTCGTCGCGGGCCAGCGCATCGCCCGGTCGGGCTCCACGGGCAACAGCACGGGCCCGCATCTGCACTTCGAGGTGCGGACCGGGCCCGGCTTCGGCAGCGACATCGACCCGCTCGGTTATCTGCGGGCCCGCGGCGTCAGGATCTGACGTCCTGGATCCTCCGGTCGTCCCGGGGCCGCCGCGGGCGGCTCGGGCGGCCGGGGCGGTGCGGATGCTTCGGGATGTCGTCCAGCGCGGCGGGACTGTCCGGCACCACCGGGCCGTCCGGCGCCGGAGAGGCGGGCGCGGCGTCCGATGACGCCCCGTCCCGCGCACCGGCGGCCCGCCGGTCCCGGCCGATGCGCTCCGTGGTGAGCAGGATCAGGCCGCCCGCCGCCACGACACCGCAGCCGAGCGCCAGGACGGTGCCCGCCGTGCCGTGCCGGAAGGACTCGCCGAACAGGGTGAGGCCGACGGCGGACGCCACCACCGGGTTCACGACCGTCGCCGTCGCCAGGGGCGCGGCCAGGCCCGCGCCCCGGTAGGACGCCTGCGACAGCAGCATGCCCGTCGTCGCGAGCGCCGCGATCGCCAGCAGCGTCGTGAGCTGCTCCGGGACGCTGCCCGACCAGTCCTCGGCGACGGACTTCGTGAACACCGACGCCATGCCGAACGCGCCGCCCGCCCCTATGGCCAGCAGCACCGACCGCACCACCGGATGCCGGTGCGCGGCCCGCGCCGACGTCATCAGGACGAGGACGGCCCCGGCCGTGATCAGACCGACCACGAGACGCTCCGTACCGTCCAGGGACTGCTCGGAGGGGGTGCCGGTCAGCGCGAGGAGCCCCGCGAGGCCCGCCGTCGCCATGATCGCGCCGCGCCAGGCGGTCGCCCCGGCCCGGCGCCCCACCAGCAGCGCCGACATCGGCAGGGCGAGCACGATGGTGAGCGCGCCGAGCGGCTGCACGACGCTCAGCGGCCCGTACGCGAGCGCGATGACGTGCAGGAGCGCTCCCATCCCGTTCAGGCAGCCCGCGCCCCACCAGGCCGGCCTGCGCAGCGGCGCGTACACCGCTTCCGGGGAGGTCTCCGCGACGCGCTCCTGCACGATCGCCCCGCCCGCGTACGCGACGGCGGAGACGAGCGACAGCAGCACGGACAGCGCCAGGGCACTCATATGGCGTCCCTGGTGGTGCGGCGCGGAGCGCGATCGGTTCTCATACCCTCCACGATCTCTCGCCCGAGCCGATCTGTCGTCCGACCACAGACGGCATCGGGTCGTACTGCCGATGGAGTACGCCGCCCTCCGGGTCATCCCCAGGACGGGTGTCGCGCGGCGTAGGGGTGGCCTCGTCGTGTCGGCGGTCTTCCGCCCGCGCCCCCCATGGGTGACCATGAGGGGGCGATCCGGGCACGACGATCCGAGCGAGTGGTGGACGACCGACACGGGGGCGCGCGTGCGAGTGGGACTGCTCACGAGGGAGTACCCGCCGGACGTCTACGGCGGCGCCGGGGTCCACGTCGAGTTCCTGGCGCGTGAGCTGCGCCCGCTCGTCGACCTGGAAGTGCACACCTGGGGCGAGGGGTCATCGGCCGGGGTCCGCCGGCACCGCGCCTGGCCCGCCCTCGACGGGGCCAACGACGCGCTGCGCACCCTCTCCGTGGACCTGGCCATGGCCGCCGCGCTCGAAGGCCGCGAGCTCGTCCACTCCCACACCTGGTACACGGCGCTCGCCGGCCATCTCGCCGCCCTGCACCTCGGCGTCCCGCACGTCATGACCGCGCACTCCCTGGAGCCGCTGCGCCCCTGGAAGGCGGAGCAGCTCGGCGGCGGCTACGCCCTGTCGGCCTGGGCCGAGCGCACCGCGATCGAGGCCGCGGACGGGGTCATCGCCGTCTCCCGCGCCATGCGCGACGACATCCTGTCCTGTTATCCGGCCCTGGAGCCGAAGAAGGTCCGGGTCGTGCACAACGGCATCGACGTCTCCCTGTACCGCGCCGACCCGGGCACCGACGTCCTGCGCCGCTTCGGCATCGACCCCGCCCGCCCGTACGTCCTGTTCGTCGGCCGCATCACGCGGCAGAAGGGCGTCCCGCACCTGCTGCGCGCGGCCCGGCACCTCGCCAAGGGCGTCCAGGTCGTGCTGTGCGCGGGGGCGCCCGACACGCCGGAGATCGGCCGGGAGTTCCGCGCGCTGGTCGAGGAGCTGAAGCGGACCCGGGACGGTGTGTGCTGGATCCCGTCCATGCTGCCGCGCACCGAGGTCGTCCAACTCCTCACGCACGCCTCGGTGTTCGTGTGCCCGTCCGTCTACGAGCCGCTCGGCATCGTCAATCTGGAGGCGATGGCCTGCGGCACCCCCGTCGTGGCCTCCCGGGTCGGCGGCATCCCGGAGGTCGTCGCGCACGGCGAGAGCGGACTGCTCGTCCCGTACGCGGAACAGGACCCGGAGGCCTTCGAGGCGGGCCTCGCGCGGGCGATCGACGAGACGGTCGGCGACCCGGACGCGGCCCGCCGCATGGGTGAGGCCGGACGGGAGCGGGCCGCGGCCGAGTTCGGCTGGGACGCGATCGCGCGGCGCACGGCGGACGTGTACGAGGAGATCATCGACGGCGCCTGAACGGCAGGGGGTTGGCATGCGCGGTGGACCTTCGGTGCTCGGGATCGTACTGGCGGGAGGAGAGGGCAAGCGGCTGTTACCGCTCACCGCGGACCGGGCGAAACCCGCGGTCACCTTCGGCGGCACCTACCGGCTCGTCGACTTCGTCCTGTCGAACCTGGTGAACGGCGACATCCTGCGGATCTGCGTGCTCACCCAGTACAAGTCCCACTCCCTCGACCGGCACGTGACGACGACCTGGCGCATGTCGAGCCTGCTCGGCAACTACGTCACCCCGGTGCCCGCCCAGCAGCGGCTCGGCCCGCGCTGGTTCTCCGGCAGCGCCGACGCGATCCTCCAGTCCCTCAACCTCGTCCATGACGAACAGCCCGACTACATCGCCGTGTTCGGCGCCGACCACGTGTACCGCATGGACCCGCGCCAGATGCTCGCCCAGCACATCGAGAACGGCGCGGGTGTCACCGTCGCCGGCATCCGGGTGCCCCGCACCGAGGCCTCCCAGTTCGGCGTCATCACCCCGGCACGCGACGGCACCCGCGTCGAGTCCTTCCTGGAGAAGCCCGCCGACCCGCCGCCGCTGCCCGGCAGCCCCGGCCAGGTGTTCGCCTCGATGGGCAACTACCTCTTCACCACCAAGACCCTCGTCGACGCCCTCCAGCAGGACGCCGAGGACACCGCCTCCGCGCACGACATGGGCGGCTCGATCCTGCCCCTGCTCACCGAGCGCGGCGTCGCCCAGGTCTACGACTTCGACGGCAACCACGTGCCCGGCGAGACCGAACGCGACCACGGCTACTGGCGCGACGTCGGCACCCTCGACGCCTACTACGAGGCCCACATGGACCTCGTCTCGGACCAGCCCGTCTTCGATCTCGACAACCGGCGCTGGCCCATCTACACCCACCCCGGGCAGCTGCCGCCCGCCCGGTTCTGCGCGGGCGGCATCGCGAGCGGGTCGATCGTCAGCCCCGGCTGCGTCATCCGCGGCCAGGTCACCCGCTCGGTGCTCTCGCCGGGCGTGGAGATCGGCGACGGCGCCGTCGTCCAGGGCTCGGTCCTGCACGACAACGTGCGGATCGGCAGGGGAGCGGTGGTGCGCGGAGCCGTCCTGGACAAGAACGTCGAGGTCCCGGCCGGCGCCACGATCGGCGTCAACCCGGGCCGCGACGCCGAGCTGTACACGGTGTCGAAGACCGGCGTCATCGCGCTCGGGAAGGGGCAGGCGGTGCGCTGAGCCGAGCCGGGCTCAGACCCGGCCGGCGGCGCGGGCGTCGATCGGGACCGCGCCCGTGCGGTAGCCGTTCTCGTCGAGCAGGTGCCCGTTCAGCTTCACCGGCCACAGGGCCACCGCCCGGTCGACGACCGTCAGGGCGGGCACCCGCTCCGCGAGCCGCACCTCGAAGCGCTGCGCGTCGTCCAGGGAGCGCACCCAGGCGATCACCTTCAGGTTGTGCCGGCCGATCACCCCCGCGCACAGGCGCACCTCGCGCGCGCCCGTGACCTGCTGCGCCACCGCCCGCAGCCCGTCGGGCGCGCTGCGCCCCCACAGGACAAGGGACACCGGCCACTCCGACAGCGGGCGCGCCACCTCGCAGCGCGGCTGGGCCATCCCCGAGGCCAGCAGCCGGTTGACCCGGCGGCGCACGGTGTCCGGGCCCGCGCCGCAGCGTTCGGCGAGCGCCCGATGGCCGATCCTGCCGTCCACCGACAGCTCCGCGAACAGGGCGTGGTCGAGGTCGGTCAACTCGAACACCGACGTGTCCCCGCGCTGCGGCGCCGACTCGGTGAGCCGGGCGATCTGCGCCGCGTCGAGCGCCCGCAGCCGCCACCGGCTGCCCTCGGTGTAGACGGTGCTCGCCAGATGGGTGCGGGCCGTGACGACGCCCGGCAGGGCGCCGAGCCGGTGCGTCACCCAGCGCGTGACCGCCGCCAGCCGGGGCGCGATCAGGGTGATCAGCAGGTCGCGCTCACCGCTGACGTGCTCGACGGCGATGACGTGCGGCTCGGCGGCGAGCGCCCGGGCCACCTCCGGCACCCGGCCGTTCGCGCAGTCCACCTCGACGAACGCGAGACAGCCCTGGCCGGTCTCCGCGAGGACGGGCCCGGGATGACAGCTCACCCACGCGGCGCCCGCCTCGGTCAGCCGGCCCCAGCGGCGCGCCACCGTCACCGGGTCCACGCCGAGTGCCGCGCCGATCCGCGCCCACCCGGCCCGCGGCGCGATCTGGAGGGCGTGTACGAGCGCCTGGTCGAGATCGTCCAGCGCACCGCCGAATTCCTGCACGCGCGGCCACCTCTCTGCGTTTTCCCTGCGATCCGGGCGGCGTTCCTGCGGTGGCACAGCACCCTGAGCCCACCCGCTCCGCCCCGCCGGACCGTACCAGGAGGTTCCTCCCCGATGTCGATCACCGAACGCGCCCGTGAACTCCAGCCCGACCTGGTCCGGCTGCGCCGCGCCCTGCACCGCGAGCCCGAGCTCGGCCTGGCGCTGCCCCGCACCCAGGAGAAGGTCCTCGCCGCGCTCGACGGACTGCCCCTGGAGATCACCCCCGGCCGGGCCATCGGCTCCGTGACCGCCGTCCTGCGCGGCGGCCGGCCCGGCGGCGCCGTCCTGCTGCGCGGAGACATGGACGCCCTGCCCGTCACCGAGAAGACCGGCCTCGACTACGCCTCCGAGGTGCCCGGCGCGATGCACGCCTGCGGCCACGACCTGCACACCGCCGGGCTCGTCGGCGCCGCGACGCTGCTCGCCGAGCGCCGCGAACACCTCCGCGGCGACGTCGTGTTCATGTTCCAGCCCGGCGAGGAGGGGCACAACGGCGCCGGACGCATGATCGAGGAGGGCGTCCTCGACGCCGCCGGCAAGCCGCTCGACGCCGCGTTCGCCCTGCACGTCGCGGCGAACCGGCTGCCCGGCGGCCTCGTCGCCACCCGCCCCGGAACCGTCACCTCCGCCTCCGACGTCCTGACCGTCACCGTGCGCGGCGCCGGCGGCCACGGCTCCACCCCGCACAGTGCGAAGGACCCCGTCCCGGTCGCCTGCGAGATCGTCACCGCCCTGCAGAACTGGGTCACCCGGCGCTTCGACATCTTCGACCCCGTCGTCGTCACCGTCGGCAGCTTCCACGCCGGCACCCAGGCCAACGTCATCCCGGAGACCGCCACCTTCGAGGCCACCGTGCGCAGCTACTCGGAGGCCGCCCACGCACAGCTCATCGAGGGCCTGCCGCGGCTGGTGCGCGGCATCGCCGAGTCCCACGGCGTCGACGCCGAGACCGACTACCGGGTCCAGTACCCGGTCACCGTCAACGACCCGGGCGAGACCGCCTTCGCCCTGGAGGCCGCCCGCGAACTGCTCGGCCCGACCCAGGTCCTGGAAGCCCCGCACCCGGCCAACGGCTCCGAGGACTTCGCGTTCGTCCTGCGGCGCACCCCCGGCACGATGCTTCTGGTGGGCGCGGCCCCCGAAGGCGTCGACGCGTCGACCGCCCCCATGAACCACTCGCCGCACGCCGTCTTCGACGACCGGGTGCTCGGCCGGCAGGCCGCCCTGCTCACCGAGCTCGCCGAGCAGCGCCTCGCCCGCGGCGGCGCGGCATGACGGCCCCGGCCGACGGCAGAGTCCGTACGGTCGTCGGGCTGCTCGTCGCCTTCGAGCTCGTCAGCGGCTTCCTCCAGGGCGCCGCCGTCCCCCTCGTCCCCGCCGTCCAGGACTGGCAGGACATCACCACGGGCCAGGCCCAGTGGTTCACCACCGTCCAGTTCCTGGCCGCCGCGATCAGCGTCCCGGCCTTCGGGCGGCTCGGCGACCTGTACGGACACCGCCGGATGATCCGGGTCGCACTCGCCACGATCGCGGCCGGCACACTGCTCGTCGCCTGCGCCCCGAACCTGGCCGTGCTCCTCGTGGGCCGCGCCCTGATGGGCCCCCTCGCCGCGCTGCTCCCGCTGGAGATCGGCCTCGTCCGGGACCGGCTCAGCGTCGACGGCGGACGCCGGGCCGTCGGCCTCCTCGTCGGTGCGCTCACCCTCGGCTCGGTCCTCGGGCACGCGCTCGCCGGGCCCCTGCTCTCGCTGACCGGCGAACTGCGCCTCACCCTGTTCGTCCTCGCCGCGCTCGCCGCGGCCTGTGTCGCCGTGTCCTTCACCGCGATCCCCGAGTCCGGCACCCGGGCCGAGGGGCGCATGGACCGCGCGGGCGCCGTCCTGCTCGCGCTCGCCCTCGTCGTCCTGCTCGGCACGGTCTCCCGCGCCGCGGCCTGGGGCTGGGGTTCCCCGCTCACCCTCGGCGGACTGCTCCTGGCCGTCGTGCTGCTGGCGGTGTGGACGCGGCTCGAACTGGCCCACCCGCACCCGCTCGTGGACGTCCGTGCCCTGGCCGGCCGGCACAGCGCCCCCTACTTCGCCTCCGCGTTCGTGCTCGGCGCCGTGATGCTCGGCGGGCAGGCCGTCGGGGTCAGCTTCATGGCCGCCTCACCCGGTGACGAGGGATACGGCTTCGGACTCGCCGCCTGGCAGATCAGCGTCTACGGCGTCGTCCCGCACCTCACCGCGTTCGCCGGTTCCGTGCTCTGCGCCCCGCTCGCCGCCCGCATGGGCTACCGGCGCCTCCTCCTTGTGGCGTTCACCCTCCTGGCGGCCGGATACCTGGGCCTGATCGGGGCGAACACCGCGCTCGCGCCGTTCACCGCCGCCAACGCGCTGACCGGGATCGGCTGCGGCCTCGCGCTCGGGGGACTGCCCACCGTCGTAGTCGAGGCCGGCCCGGCCGACCGCACGGCGAGCGTCACCGCCGTCTACAACAACCTCAAGACCCTCGGCGGCAGCATCGGCGGCGCCGCGTTCGGCACCGTCCTGGCGGGCCTGGTGATCGGCACGACGGACACGCCGTCCCGGACCGCCTATCTCGCGATCTGGGCCGGGGGAGGGGTGGCCTGCGCCCTCGCCGTCGGGGTCCAGCTCCTCGCGGCGAGGCGGCCCGCGGTGCTCGCCGCCTGATCCGGCAGAGCACTTCTGCCACACGAGTCACGCCCGACACCATTCGGGCGCCTCTTAATCAAGTGTTAACTGTCTGTGCGCGGATCGTACTTGACCGTAATCGATCGATCGGGGTTGACTGCGACTCCCCTGTCCTCGACGCGAGAGCACTCCATGACTGCGCAGAGTTCGGACCTGCTCGCCCCCCTCGACCTGGCGTTCTGGAACATCGAGACCGCCGAGCACCCCATGCACCTGGGCGCGCTCGGCGTCTTCGACGGAGCCGGCGACGGGAAGAGCGCCGCCCGGCACGCGTACGAGCTGCTCGCCTCCCGCGCCGCCGCCGTCCCCGGACTGCGCATGCGTCTCGCCGGGGTGCTGTTCCCCGTCGGCGGCGCCGCCCGGGTGCCCGTCCGCGACTTCGACCCGCGCGAGCACGTCCGCCTCGGCGTCCCCGTCGAGAACTTCCACGCCGCCGCCGGCGCCCTCATGGAGCGGCCCCTCGACCGCCGCAGGCCCCCGTGGGAGGCCCACGTGCTGCCCGCGGCGGACGGCTCGGGCTTCGCCGTCCTCTTCAAGTTCCACCACGCCCTCGCGGACGGCCTGCGCGCCCTCACCCTCGCCGCCGCGGTCATGGACCCGACGGACCTGCCGCTCGCCCGCGCCCCGAAACCCGAGCCGCAGCGCGGCCGCGGCCTGCGCCTGCCGTTCTCCGGCATGCGCGAGCTCACCCTCGCCGACCTCGACCCGCGCCGCTACCCCGACCACGTCCGCTCCGTCGTCGGCAGCACCGCGCAGGCCCTGTCCATCGGCGCCTCCGTCGCCCGCGCCACCCTCGGCGTGCGCACCTCGCCCGCCCTCACCTCGCCCGGCAGCGGGACCCGGCGCACCGCCGGCGTCGTGCTCGACCTCGACGACGTGCACCGCATCCGCAAGACCGTCGGCGGCACCGTCAACGACGTCCTCATCGCGCTCGTCGCGGGTGCCGTGCGGCGCTGGCTCGACGAGCGCGGCGACGGCAGCGAGGGCGTCGAGCCCCGCGCCCTCGTCCCCGTCTCCCGCCGCCGCCCCCGTACCGCGACCCCGCAGGGCAACCGCCTGTCCGGCTATCTCGTCCGGCTCCCCGTCGGCGAGCGCGACCCCCTGGAGCGGCTGCGCGTCGTACGGGCCACCATGGACCGGCGCAAGGACCACGGCCCGAGCCGCGGCGCCGGCGCGGTCGCCCTGCTCGCCGACCACGTCCCGCCGCTCGGCCACCGCCTCGGCGGCTCCTTCGTCGGGCAGAACGCCCGGCTCCTGTTCGACCTGCTCGTCACCAGCGTCCCGCTGCCCAGCCTCGGCCTGAAGCTCGGCGGCTGCCCGCTCACCGAGGTGTTCCCGCTGGCCCCGCTCGCCCAGGGGCAGTCCCTCGCCGTCGCCGTCTCCACGTACCGGGGCCGCGTGCACTACGGACTCGTCGCCGACGGCGTCGCCGTGCCCGACCTCGACGTGCTCGCCACCGCGCTGCGCACCGAGCTGCGGGTGCTCACCGAGGAGTGCGAGCGCGCCGCGAGCCCCGGCGGCGCCTCCCGGGCGTGACGTCCGTCATTTGGCCGACCCCGCCCGCCCCAGTATCCTCCGGAGCTGGCGGGATCAGCTGAGTGACCTGTAGGGTGCCGCCTTTTGGCAGTCGCGCGGCCACCGGGCATCGGCGCGGCACGAGCGACACGAGGAACAGCAGCGGCGATGACCGTGACAGAGGACAACCAGGCCCCGACGGCGGCCGAGGCCACGGACACCGCGTACGGCCCGGGCATCGACCCCGAGCGCCTCGCCATCTGCCTGAGCGTGCTGGACGAGCTGGACGAGCTGGACGTCGACCACCCCGACGCGATCACCGTCCGGCGCGCCACCGCGGGCATCTACCGCACCGTGAAGCAGCGCCGCCGCCAGGAGCGCCGCGCCGCCAAGACCGCCCACGACAAGGCCGTCACCGAGGCGACCGCGACCGGCTCCGCCGAGCGAATCGACGACGAGACCGAGGGCCTGCTGCCGAGCTCGCAGACCGAGGAGGGCCGGATCGCGGGGATACTGCAGCGCCCGCGCTCCTGCTACACCTGCAAGACCCGCTACGTCGAGGTCGACTACTTCTACCACCAGCTCTGTCCGGACTGCGCCCGCGTGAACCGCGCCAAGCGCGACGTCCGCGCCGACCTGACCGGCAAGCGCGCCCTGCTCACCGGCGGCCGCGCCAAGATCGGCATGTACATCGCGCTGCGGCTGCTGCGCGACGGCGCGCACACCACCATCACGACCCGCTTCCCCAAGGACGCCATCCGCCGCTTCAAGGCGATGGAGGACTCCGCGGACTGGATGGACCGCCTGGAGGTCGTCGGCATCGACCTGCGCGACCCCGCGCAGGCCGTCGCGCTCGCCGACCAGATCGCAGACGCGGGCCCGCTCGACATCCTGATCAACAACGCGACGCAGACCGTGCGCCGCCTGCCCTCCGCCTACGCGGCCCTCGTCGACGGCGAGAACGCCCCGCTGCCCGCGGGTGAACTGCCCCCGTACCACGTCATCGGCGCGTTCAACTCCGGCGCCGTCGACGGCATCGCCGCGCTGCCCCTGGGCACCAGCGGCATCGACGCCCAGCAGGTCGCCGACCTCGCGCTCGTCGCGGGCAACGCGAGCGTGGAGCGGCACCTCGCCGGCACCGCCATCGACGCGGGCGGCCTCGTGCCGGACGTCGTCGACTCCAACACCTGGGTGCAGACCATCGAGCAGATCTCCCCGGTGGAGCTCCTCGAGACCCAGCTGTGCAACTACACGGCGCCGTTCATCCTCATCAGCAAGCTCCGCCCGGCCATGGCCGAGGCCGCCAAGAAGGCCGCCAGCGGACGCGCGTACGTCGTCAACGTGTCGGCGATGGAGGGCGTCTTCGGCCGCGGCTACAAGGGCGCGGGCCACCCGAACACGAACGCGGCGAAGGCCGCGATGAACATGGTCACGCGCACCAGCGCCCAGGAGATGTTCCAGTCCGACGGCATCCTCATGACGTCCGTCGACACCGGCTGGATCACCGACGAGCGCCCGCACTACGACAAGCTGCGGCTCGCCGAGGAGGGCTTCCACGCCCCGCTCGACCTGGTCGACGGCGCGGCCCGCGTCTACGACCCGGTCGTGCGCGGCGAGGCCGGCGAGGACCTGTACGGCGTCTTCCTGAAGGACTACGAGCCCGGCAAGTGGTGACGCAGCTGCCGCTGCACCGCTCCCGGATCGCCGCCCGGTGAGGCGGCACGCACCCGCGTGCCGCCGTCCACCAGCAGATCCGCCCCGGTGATCCACGAGGCCTCGGTGGGCCCGGGGATGTGGGAGCACGCCCCCACGCCGCCCGGCACGCACGCTCGCCGCACCGGTCAAAGGCCCGAGTAGCTCCGCTACCAGGACCTTCGTCCGGCACGCCGATCGCACGCACCGAACGACGCGGGAACGCACCCCCACATCCCCGGGCCCACCCGTCGGACACCAGCCAGCGCACCGCCCGTGCCACGTCGCCGGGCTCGCCGATCCGCCCGCTCGGCAGCCCGGCCGCGACGCTCTCCTCCGCGCGCTCCCACACGAACCGCGCCATCTCGGTGCGCACCAGACCCGGAGACACCGAGTTCACCCGCACCCCGGGCCCCAGCTCGCCCGCCAGCTGGGCCGTCAGATGCAGCAGCGCCGCCTTGCTCGTCCCGTACGCGCCGACGTTCGGGCCGACATGGGCGGCGCCCTCCGTGCACACGTTGACGACGGCGCCGCCGTGCTCGCTCATCCAGGCCCGCCACGCGCACTGCACGAGCCGCAGCGGCGCCTCCACGTTCACCGCGAACGCCGTGCGCCAGGCGTCCGGATCGGTGTCCATCAGCGGTCCGTACGGCTGGTTCGTCGCCGCGTTGTTCACCACGACGTCGAGCCGCCCGTACGCGTCCACGGTCGCCTCCGTGACCTCCCACAGATGCGCCGGATCGGCGACCGAACCGGCGACGCCGATCGCCTCCGCACCCTCGTCCCGCAGTGCGGCGACCGCCTCGCGGACCCCGTCCGCGTCCCGCGCCGTCACACACAACCGGGCACCGCAGCGGGCGAGTTCACGGGCGATCGCCAGGCCGATGCCGCGCGTGCCGCCGGTCACGACGGCCGCCCGGCCGGCCAGGACGCCGGAGACCTCGGCAGGACCTGAAGTCATGGGCGTACGGTCTCACGTTCTCGCCTGACTGACGATGCGTCAGCCGTGCGAGGTGCGTGGGAAGTCGGTGACGGGGCGGGCGGGGAGCGGGCGGATCAGCGGCTGTGGGCGGGCGTCCGCAGGAGCCCCTGCGCGGCCCGCTCCAGCAGCTCGCGCCAGTCCTCCACGACCCCCGCGCCCGGACCCGCCGCCCGGCCCGCGTCGTCCGTCGCCCGGCACAGCGCCACCGCGTCCCGCGCCAGCGGATCGGCCTCGAACGCGGCCGCCTCGCCCGGACTCATCGGCCCGCCGCGCAGACCGGACCCGGCCGGGACGGCGCCGGGCTCGACCGCCGCCAGATAGCGCCGCGCCGGGACGCGCAGCCGCACCAGTCGGGCCACCCGCTCGCCGAGCAGCCCGCGCACGGCCTCGGCGGTCGGGGCCGCCTCACCCGTGTCGCCGACCAGACCGTGGACGAGCCCGGCGAGCTGGAGCTCCTTGTCGCTGGGGTGCGCGCGGCGCAGCAGCGCCGCCGTCCGCAGCGCGTGCTCGGGGCCGAGGGCGCGCAGCGCCGCCATCAGCTCCTCGACGGTGCAAGGTTCGAAGCGGTGCGGGGACGGCATGGGTGACTCCTCCCGAAGGTCTTCCGGTGGTCGACCCCAGCCGACCATGGACACCTGACGGACCGGTCAACGGGACGTTAACGGTCCGTCCCCCGCGTGGGGCACAATGGCCCGCATGCCCCGCACCGTCCCCCGCACCCGCGTGCTGTGGGGCGTCGTGCTCATCGGCCTGCTCCTGTCCGTCCTCGGCGCGCAGCACTGCGCCCGGTCCTTCGCCTCGGCCGCGCCCGGCGCCGCCGAGATCAGCGCGAGCCGGCAGGCGGCGCCGGCCGTCCCGGGCTGCGACCCGCAGCGGCAGCACGCCCCCGACGACCGGCAGGGCCTGCCGCACCGCGGCACCGCCGCGCACGAACTCCTCGCGCCGCTCGCGCACGAGCACGGCCGGGGCGCCGCCGCGCTGCTCGACGCGCTCGCACCCCGCACCCCCGCCGGCCGCGCCCCGCCCCCGGCCGACGCGCCGTCACCCGTCGAACTGTCCGTCCTGCGCGTGTAGCCGACGCCCCGGGCCGCTTCCGCCTGCCCGGAACCCGTCGCACCGTCACCTCCTCCTCACGCAAGGACCTTTCGGCATGCCCGAGAAGAAGAAGACCGCCCGCCCCCTCGTCATCGGCGCCGGCGTCGCCGTGGCCGCCGCCCTGCTCGGCCTCGTCTCCTACACCGCCACCAAGCCCGAGCCGCGTGACGCCGCAAGCACCGGCAGCGCCGCGACCGTCGAGCAGGGGCCCGCCGACGAGACCACCCAGGCCCTCGTGAAGCTCGCCCGCCGCGAGGCGAAGGACCCGCTCGCGCAGGGCCGCGCCGACGCGCCCGTCGTCCTCATCGAGTACGCCGACTTCCGGTGCGGCTACTGCGGGAAGTTCGCCCGCGACACCGAGCCCGGCCTCGTGAAGAAGTACGTCGAGGACGGCACCCTGCGCATCGAGTGGCGCAACTTCCCCATCTTCGGCGCCGAGTCCGAGACCGCGGCGCGCGCCGCCTGGGCCGCCGGACAGCAGGGCCGCTTCTGGCAGTTCCACGCGGCCGCCTACGCCGAGGGCGCCAAGGAGAAGGGCTTCGGCGCGGACCGCCTCGACGCGCTCGCCCGGGAGGCCGGGGTGAAGGACCTCGACCGGTTCCGCCGCGACCTCGACGGCGAACAGGCCCACGCGGCCGTCAAGAAGGACCAGGACGAGGCGTACAGCCTGGGCGCCACCTCCACGCCCTCCTTCCTGATCAACGGTCAGCCCATCGCGGGCGCCCAGTCCGACGCGGTCTTCGAGCAGGCCGTCGAGACCGCGAAGGCGCAGGAGGAGAAGAAGGCGCGGGACGCCCAGTGAGCGACATCGGCTACCTCGCGGCGTTCCTCGGCGGTCTGCTCGCCCTGCTCAGCCCGTGCAGCGCGCTGCTGCTCCCCGCGTTCTTCGCCTACTCGATCGACAGCCCCACCCGGCTCGTCGCCCGCACCGGCGTCTTCTACCTCGGCCTCGCCACGACCCTGGTCCCGCTCGGCGCCGCCGGCTCGTACGCCGGCCGCTTCTTCTACGGGCACCGGGACCTGCTCGTCACGGTCGGCGGCTGGACCGTCATCGTGCTCGGGGTGCTCCAGATCGCGGGGCGCGGATTCACCTCCCGGCGGCTCACCGAGCTCTCCGGGCGCATCCGCCCCACCACCGCCCTGTCCGTCTACGCGCTCGGCGCCGTCTACGGGCTCGCCGGATTCTGCGCGGGCCCCATCCTCGGCAGCGTCCTGACCGTCGCCGCGCTCGGCGGGCATCCCGTGTACGGCGGCGTCCTGCTCGCGGTCTACGCCCTCGGGATGGCCGTGCCGCTGTTCCTGCTCGCGCTGCTGTGGGAGCGGTTCGACCTGGGGCGGCGCCGGTTCCTGCGCGGCCGTGCCGTGCGCCTCGGCCGCTTCGAGACCCACTCGACCTCGCTCGTCTCGGGCCTCTTCTTCCTCGCCCTCGGCACCCTGTTCCTGGTGTTCGACGGGACGACGGCGCTGCCCGGACTCCTGGACGTGGACGACTCGTTCGCCGTCGAGCAGTGGGCCCGGTCGGCCGGCGGACACGTCCCGGACGCGGCGCTGCTCGTCGCGGCCGTCGCCGTGGTGGGCGTAGTGCTCGTGGTCCGGGCCTGGCGCGGCCGTACACCCACCGTGAGCGAGGGGGACGAACACCGCGAGGAAGTGAACACGGCGGACCCGGCGGCCGTATCTTCCCGTACCACCACGTAGCTCGCCGCACGGGCGAGCCGACGCCGGTCACCGGGAGGCCCGCTTGCGTCGCGTCAACGGCACCGCTCTGATCATCGCCGCTCTCCTCGCCACCGTCGCCGCCCTGGCGTTCCCGATCTGGTCGTACGCCGACCGGTCGGGGACGGGGCAGGCGAACCTGGACGCCGGCACGGTGGCCACCCGGTGGGGGCCGCTGTCCGCGACGGACCGGGACTTCATCGTGAAGGTCCGGCTCGCCGGGCTCTGGGAGATCCCCGCGGGACAGCAGGCCATGGAGCGGGCGCCGACGCGGGCCGTGCGCGAGGCGGGGGACCACCTCGTCGTCGGGCACACCGATCTCGACCAGCGGGTGCGGTCGGTCGCGTCCCGGCTCGGCGTGGAACTGCCGAGCCAGCCGAACGCGCAGCAGCAGGGCTGGCTGGCTCAGCTGAGCGCCGCGCGCGGCAAGGACTATGAGCGGAAGTTCGCCAATCTGCTGCGCGACTCCCACGGCAAGGTGTTCGCCCTCATCGCCCAGGTCCGCCACACGACCCGCAACACGCTCGTGCGGGAGCTCGCCACGGACGCCAACCAGACCGTGCTCGACCACATCACCATGCTGGAGAACACCGGTGACGTGGACTTCGACGCCCTCGCGAACGAGGCGGCGGGCACCGCGACGGCCAGCCCGACCGGCCCGCCGCCGCCGGACGGCCGGACCCCGCGGGACCCGGCTCCGGCCGCCGGACCCACCGGTTCCCCGGAGGCCACCTCACGGCCCTCGGCCCAGCCGACGGACGAGCCGGGCCGCGTCATCGACACCGACCGCCCCGCCCCCACCTCCTGAAACGCCCAAGTCGGGCTGTGGCGGAAAGAACAGGAAAAAGCAGTCGCGCCTGAACGGTCCGCCATGGCTGAATGAACTCACGTAAACCTCTCAGGTACGTAAAATCTTCAGCCCCGGTGAGCGGACCCGCGCTCATATGGTTAGGCTGTAGCCGGACGGTCACCGCAAGTGGGTCCCACCCGACCCAGGGGCCGTCCAGGGAAAGACCGATCACCACAGGTCGATTCCACCAGCGACACCGGCGCCACCGCGCCCGAACTGGCCTTCCACTCAAGCCCGATCGGGTGTCCAGTGCCCCGCGTGAAGCTGGGCCGGTCATGCCGGTGAGGGTTACCCCGACACACAAGGAGTGCGCGGTGACACCAGAGAAGACGACGCGAGAGCAACGCCCGAAGGATCGAGCGGACCGGGCCGGCCGACGGCCGGAGCGCCTCGGCAGCCTCGAGGTCTGGGCCCGGTCGGCCCCGATCCGACTCGCGGGCTACGAGGAGGATCTCGCCGAGCCGCACATCCTGCCCAGCGTCGACTGAGTCCGACGCCACGGCTCGAGAGAAGTGGATCGCCCGCCCGCGCCTTCCTGACCGGAGGCGCGGGCCGACGTGTGTCCGGGGCCGTACAGCCCGCGGGACGAGACGTGCGGAACATCCGATGTGTCCCGGGCGGTCGCGACCGGATGTCCAAGTATTCGCCGGGGATGTCCATGGACCGATGATCCTGGGTGCGGGAATCCTCGGATCTCATGTTGACCGAGTCGCGTACGAAACCGCCCGCAGGGCGCCGCAGACCGCGCATCGTCGGCGCCGCCCTGGCCCTCCTCGTCGCGGCGCTCCCCGTCACCGCCGCCCACGCCGCCCCCGGTGCCGAGGCCGCCGCCCCGCAGACCCTGCCGGCCCTGACCGACTGGACGGCGGGACAGGGCACCTACACCTTCGGCGACCGGACCAGGCTCGTCGCCGACGACACCGCGTCCCGCCGCGTCGCCCGCACCCTCGCCGGCGACCTGCGCGCGGCCGGCCACGGCACCGTGCCCGTCACCGACGGCCCCGCCAGGACCGGTGACATCGTCGTCGACGTCGCCCCCGGCCGGGAGCCGCTCGGCACGGAGGGCTACGAGCTGCGGGCCGGGCAGCGCCTGGAGATCACCGGCGCCGCCGAGACCGGAGCGTTCTACGGCACCCGCACCCTGCTCCAGCTCCTCGCCCGGGGCGACACGATCCCGGCCGGACGGACCGTCGACGTGCCCCGCTACCCGGAGCGCGGCGTCGGCGTCTGCGCCTGCTACGTGCACATCTCCACCGACTGGCTGGAGAACCTCGTCCGCGACATGGCGTACCGCAAGCTCAACCAGCTGCTCCTCGAGATCAAGGTCAAGAGCGACCGGCACCCCGAGGCGAACACCTGGGGCTACTACACCAAGGGCGAGATCCGCCGGCTCGTCGCGCTCGGCGAGAAGTACCACGTCACGATCGTCCCCGAGATCAACTCACCCGGGCACATGGACCCGTGGATCGAGAACCGCCCCGACCTCCAGCTCGTCGACACCGACGGCAAGGCCCAGCCCTCCCGCCTCGACGTCACCAAGCCCGAGGCGTTCGCCTACTACAAGAGCCTCGTCGACGAGTACGCCGACGTCTTCCCGGCCCGCTGGTGGCACATGGGCGCCGACGAGTACATGCTCGGCTCCGACTTCGCCAAGTACCCGCACGTCCTGGAGTACGCGCGCGAGAAGTACGGCCCGGACGCCACGCCCCAGGACGCGTTCATCGACTTCGTCAACCGCGTCGAGGCCTACGCGCGGAGCAAGGGCAAGGCGCTGCGCATCTGGAACGACGGCCTGACCGGCGCCAACACCGTGCCGGTCGCCCCCGGCACCACCGTCGAACACTGGCTGAACGTCAAGGTCAGGCCCAGCACCCTCATCGCGCAGGGCCACCCGGTGATGAACGCCGCCTACTCGCTCTACCTCGTGCGCGGCGGCTTCCACACGAACACCCGCAAGCTCTACGACGAGCAGTGGGACCCGCGCAGCTTCGAGGGCGAGAAGCTGACCTCCAGCAAGGGCATCACCGGAGCCAAGATCAGCCTCTGGCCCGACAACGGTCGCGGCGAGACCGAGAACGAGGTCGCGCGGGCCACTGCCCCTGCCCTCGCCCACATCGCCCAGGTCACGTGGGGCGCCGCCCACCCCGACGCCGACTACGGCGCTTTCACCGCCCGCGCCGCGGCGGTCGGCACCGCGCCCGGCCTGCGCGACCTGACCCGCGTCCCCGTCGCCGACGGCACGTACACCCTCGCCGACCGCGCCGGACGCACCCCCGCCCGCACGGTCCGCGTCGCCCGCACCCCCGACGGCTACGCCACGCTCACCGACACCGCCTCCGGCACCTGCCTGGAGACCCGCAGCGGCAAGCTCACCCTCAACGTGCCGCTGCAGCCCGGCTCCGCCGCCACCTGGGAGACCTGCGACCCCGAGAACACCCTCCAGCGCTGGCAGCTCACCCGTGCGCCGGGCGGCCTCACCCTCACCAACGCCATCACCCGCATGACGCTCGACGCCGGCCCCGACGGCGGGCTCGCGCAGTACCCGCCCGACCAGGAGACCCCGACGACCTGGACCCTCACCCAGAACTGAGCGGAACCAGGCCGCGACGAAAGGGACCCACCCGCATGGCACTCAGCAGACGGCACCTCCTGTTCGCCGCGACGGCCACCGCCGCCGTCGCCACCACCGGCCTGCCCGCGTCCGCCGCCTCCGCGGCGACCGCGCGCGGCGCCGCCGAACCCCGCTTCCGGATCCCCGTGAGCCCCGACGACACCCTTGACGAACTCGTCGCCAAGGCGTCCCAGGTCCGGCCCACTCCCCGCCAGATCGCCTGGCAGGGCCTGGAGAAGACCGCGTTCCTGCACTTCGGCGTCAACACCTTCACCGGCCTCGAATGGGGCATCGGAGACGAGGACCCGGAGATCTTCCAGCCCACCGGGCTCGACACCGACCAGTGGGCCCGCGCCCTCGCCGACGGCGGCTTCAAGCTCGCCATCCTCACCGTCAAGCACCACGACGGCTTCGTCCTCTACCCGTCCCGGTACACCGGCCACAGCGTCCGCTCCAGCAGCTGGCGCGGCGGCAAGGGCGACGTCCTGCGCGACTTCGCCGCCTCCATGCGCCGCCACGGCATCAAGGTCGGCGTCTACGTCTCGCCCGCCGACGAGAACCAGTACCTCGACGGCGTCTACGCCAACGGCAGCGCCCGCTCCACCCGCACGATCCCCGAACTCGTCGACGGCGACGACCGCGCCGGGCGCGACCTGACCACGTACGAGCTCGACGCCACGGACTACGGCGCCCACATGCTCAACCAGCTCTACGAGGTGCTCACCGAGTACGGGCCCGTCGACGAGGTCTGGTTCGACGGGTCGCAGGGCCGGATCCCGCCGGACAAGGTCGAGAAGTACGACTGGGACAGCTGGTACGCGCTGATCCGCGCACTCGCCCCGGACGCCTCGATCGCCGTGTCCGGGCCCGACGTCCGCTGGGTCGGCAACGAGGGCGGACTGGCCCGCGAGAACGAGTGGAGCGTCATCCCGGTCAAGGACTCCGGCAACGGCAAGTACGACTACGCGCTGCCCTACGACGCGCCGGACGACGGCAGCCGCGACGCGCTCCTGGAGGCCCGCTCCAAGGCCGCCTACCTCCAGTGGTGGCCCGCCGAGTGCGACGTGTCGATCCGGCCCGGCTGGTTCTACCACTCCGACCAGCAGCCCAAGTCGGTCGCGCAGCTCACCGACATCTGGTTCCGCTCGGTGGGTCGCGGTGCCGTGCTGCTGCTCAACGTGCCGCCGGACACGAACGGCCTGCTCCCGGCCGCCGACGTGACCCGGCTGAGGGAGTTCCGCGAGCGCACCGACCGCGAGCTGCCGGGCGACCTCGCGCGGGACGCGAAGGTCACCGTCGACGACGCGGGCACCCGCACCGTCGACCTCGGCCGCCCGGTGGCCGTGGACCGGATCCGGCTCGCGGAGGACATCCGGCACGGCCAGCAGGTCGAGAGCTTCGTCGTCGAGGCCGAGGGTGACGGCGGCTGGACCGCCGTCACCGGCGCGGGCACCGTCGGCGCCGCCCGCATCCTCGCCCTCGGCACACCGGTGACGGCCCGCCGCTTCCGGCTGCGGATCACGCAGGCGCGGGCCGACGTCCACCTCGCACGGTTCGAACTGCACAAGTCGCAGGTGTGACCGCACGGGGGCCGGCCGGTGCCGCGCCCGGCCTCGGCCTTCGGCGTCGTCTTCGCTTCCGGCAGGACCTAGCCGAACACGCGCCGGCCCCCGACGTACGTCCCCTCCACCCGCGTCGAGGCGATCTCCTCGGCCGGGCCCGCGAACGGGTCCCGGTCCAGGACCACCAAGTCGGCCAGGTACCCGGGCGCGATCGTGCCCGTCTCGGCGTCGAGCCCGTTCACGTACGCGCTGCCCGCCGTGTACGCGGTGAGCGCGTCCTGGAGCGTCAGACGCTGCTCCGGCAGGAACACCGGGGTGCCCTCGGGCGCCTCCGGCACGATCCGGTTCACCGCCACGTGGATGCCCTCCAGCGGGTCCGGGCTGCTCACCGGCCAGTCGCTGCCCGCGGCGAGCGTCGCCCCCGCCCGCAGCAGATCGCCGAACGGGTACTGCCACCCGGCCCGCTCCGCACCCAGGAACGGGATCGTCAGCTCGTCCATCTGCGGCTCGTGCGCAGCCCACAGCGGCTGCATGTTCGCGGTCGCGCCGAGCGCCCGGAAACGGCCGATGTCGTCCGGGTGCACCACCTGCAGATGCGCCAGGTGCGGCCGGTGGTCCGTCCAGCCGTTGGCCGCGCGGGCCGCCTCCACGGCGTCGAGCGCCTCGCGCACCGCACGGTCGCCGAGCGCGTGGAAGTGCACCTGGAACCCGTGCGCGTCCAGCGCGGTCACGTACTTCTTGAGGTCCTCCGGCGGCACGAAGCTGATGCCGCTGTTGTCGCTCCGGCAGCCGCAGCTGTCCAGGTACGGGCCGAGCAGCGCCGCCGTGCCGTTCTCCGCGACGCCGTCCTGCATGATCTTCACGGTCGTGGAGCGCAGCCGGCCCCGGGTGCCCGCCGCGCGGCGGGCGATCAGCTCCTCGATCTGCTCGGTGCCCCGCGCCCGGTCCCACCACAGGGAACCGACCACGCGGGCGGTGAGGCGGCCGTCGTCCGCGCAGGCCAGGTACGCGTCCGTCGGGTCGGTGAGGTTGGCGTGCGAGCCCAGCAGCGCGTCCTGCCAGGCCGTGACGCCGAGCGAGTGCAGCAGCTCCTGCGCGCGCAGCAGCCCGGCGATCCGCTCCTCGCGGGTGACCTCCGGCAGCAGCCGGCCGACCAGGTTCGCCGCGCCCTCCTGGAGCATGCCGGTCGGCTCGCCGTCCGCGTCCCGCTCGATCCGCCCGTCGGCCGGGTCGGGCGTGTGCCGGTCGATGCCGGCCAGACGCAGCGCCGCCGAGTTGACCCAGGCGCCGTGGTGGTCGCGGTTGACGAGGTACGCGGGCCGGTCGGGCACCAGGGAGTCCAGTTCGGCGGCCGTCGGCAGACCACCGGGGAAGGCCTCCATGGACCAGCCGCCGCCGGTGATCCACGCGTCGTCCGGGTGCGCGGAGGCGTACGCCGCGATCAGCTCCCGGTACTCCGGCAGGGCCTCCGCGTGGCTCAGGTCGCACTGGCCCATCTCGATGCCGCCGCCCACGGGATGGATGTGCGCGTCCTGGAAGCCGGGGATCAGCAGCTTCCCGTCCAGGTCGACGACCTCGGTGCGCGGGCCGATCAGCTCCCGCACCTCGTCATGTCCTACGGCGACGATCCGCTCGCCGCGCACGGCCACACCGCGGGCCCGCGAGCGGGCGGGGGAACCGGTGTGGACGGGACCGCCGGTGAAGACGAGATCGGCGGGTGCGGTGCCGGTCATGGGGCAACTCCTTGTACGGGGTGAGGTGTTCAGCGGACGTTCTCGGGCGCGGTCAGTTCGACCGCGTCGGCGTCGGTGCCGCGCCCGGTGACGAAGTAGGGGGAGCGGCGCCGGTACTTGGCGAAGGCCGCCATCGCGAGCCCCGAGGCGATGATCGCAGCGGGGATCGACAGCATGAACCAGCCGTTGTCCGGGGTGAGTTCGAAGTGGTCGCTCATCGTCGCGTAGTCCCGGCCCAGGTAGATGCCGATGGCGAGCAGCGCGATGCCGCTCAGGCCCGGCGCCACCACGGCGCGCAGCGCCTCGCCCCGGTTCGTGCGCAGCAGTCCGCGGAAGCGGACGGCGCAGGCCAGCGCGGTGAGGCCGTAGTAGAGGGCGACGACGAGGCCGATCGAGTTCACGGCCGCGAGGATCATCTCGTTGAGCTTGGGGATCGCGAGGGCGAGCAGGGCGATGGCCGCCGAGATCGAGGTGACGAGGACGGTGCCGAGGGCGGGGGAGCCGTACTTCGGGCTGATCTTCGTCCAGACCTGGCCCATCGTGCGGTCCCGGCCCATCGCGAGCATGCCGCGCGCGGTCGGGATCACGCTGGACTGGAGCGAGGCCACCGCGGAGAAGAGCAGCGCCATGAGCGGCAGGCTCGCCAGCGGCTCGTCGGCGAGCTTCGCCCCGAGGTACGTGAGCGCCTGCGGGCCCTGCTCGACCAGCTCGGACAGCGACATCTCGCGCTGGAAGGCCACGGACCCGTACAGGAACAGGGCGAGCATCGTGAACAGGGCGATGAAGCCGCCGCGGCCCGCGTCGCGGACGTCCTTGGTCTCCTCGGTGACGCTGAACGCGGCGTCCCAGCCCCAGAAGAAGAACACGGCGAGCACCAGGCCCTGCGCGAACCCGGTGCCGCTGTGGATCGCGAACGGGTTCAGCCACGACCAGGAGAAGTCGTGCGAGCCGGTCACCAGGGACCAGCCGCAGAAGCCGAGGAGGACCGCGTACTCGAAGACGAGCAGCCAGGTCTGCAGCCGGGTCGCCTTGCGGACCCCGGTGACCGCGGTGACGGTGACGGCGGCGAGGATCACCAGGCCGACGACGGTCGACAGGGCGGTCGAGTTCGGGTCGAGACCGAGGCCGAGCAGCGAGTGCAGGCCGGCCTTGTTCGCGAACTGGAGGAACACCGAGCCGGTCACCGCGGTCGTGTACGCCATGAAGATCAGGGTGCCGAGCAGGGTCACCCAGCCGGTCAGGAAGCCCAGCCAGGGACCCAGGGAGCGGCCGACCCAGACGTAGCCGCTGCCCATGTTCTGTTCGTGCCGGTTCAGCCGGGCGTACGCCGTCGCGATGCCGAGGATCGGCACGAACGCGACGAGCAGGATCGCCGGGGCCTGGAGCCCCACCGTCATCGCGAGCGAGCCCATGCCGATGCCGATGCTGGTGGTCGCGGCGGTGCTGGAGGCGGCGACGGCGATGCCGTCGACCACGCCGAGGGAACGACGCAGACCTGGTGGTTCACTTCTCATGGACGCACTCCTGAAGAGGCCAGAGGGTGTGAGCTGTGGGGAGTGGCTGCGATCAAACAGGCCTTGTCAGCATTGCGTCAATGGTGTTGACATAAGGGGAGCGCGCGGTGACCGGGCGGTGGCGGAGGAGGGCGTACCGGATGGCGGACGGACGGGTTCCGGAAGAGCGGAAGCGGCGCAGGCCCACGAAGACGGGGCTGCTGCTGTCGGAGGACGTGATCGTGGACTGCGCGCTGCGCCTGGTCGGGCAGCACGGCCCCGACGCGCTCAGCGTGCGCCGGCTCGGCGCGGCCCTCGGCTGCGACCCCAGCGCCCTGTACCGCTACTTCCACAACACCGACGACCTGCTGCTCGCCGTCGCCGACCGGATCATCGGCGGCGCGATGGAGGGCTTCGAGCCGGACACGATGGACTGGCGCGCGGGGCTGCGCGAGATGGGGATGCGGATCCACCGCGGATACCGGGCGCACCCGCGGGTCGCGGCGCTCGCCGCGTTCCGCGTGACCCGGCGGGCCCACGAGTTCCGGGCCGTCGACACGGGGATCGGGCTGCTGCTGCGGGCGGGGTTCGCGCCGGCGGAGGCCGTGCGGTGGTACTCCGTGTTCGTCGACACGGTGCTGGGGCACGCGGCGCTCGACGCGGCGTACATGGCGCTGCCGGACGAGCGGCGGGGGGCGGACGATCTGGCCTGGGGGGCCGTCTACGCGGAGCTGCCCGAGGGGGAGCATCCGCACATCGCGGCGGTTCGGCCGCATCTGTCATTGATGGCGGGGAGCTCGTTCGAGGGGGCGCTGGATCTCCTGATCGGAGCGCTGAGCGCTGCCGCGCCGTAGCGGGCGGTTCGGTCTCGTCGCCGGGTGCGGGCCGGTGGGGGCTGGTCGCGCAGTTCCCCGCGCCCCTGAAATGCAGACCCTTCGGGTCGCATTTCCCCGATCAAGGTGCGGGGTGCCTTTTGCCGGGGGAAGGCGCGGCGAAGCCGCAGCCTTCCAGGGGCGCGGGGAACTGCGCGAGAAGCCCCACGCACCCGCACCCGGCGATGAAACCGGCGGAGTTACGGCGCGCTCAGTCCCGCGGCAACTGCAACCGCAGCCACGCCTCGACCTCGCCCACATGCGCCGCCGCCGCGGCCCGCGCGGACTCCGGGTCGTGCGCCGCCAGCGCCGCGTGGATCCGCGCGTGCTCCCGCCGGGTCCGCTCGAACGCGCCCTCCTCCTGGTACCCCCGCCACACCCGCGCCCGGAACGTCCGCGACGACAGCCCCTCCAGGATCGCCGCCATCGTCTCGTTCCCGGCGGCGGCCACGATCGCCCGGTGGAAGGCGAGGTCGTGGGAGAGGATCTCCTCCGGGTCGTCCGTGGCGTCCATCGCCGCCAAGTGCTCCTCCACCTCGGCGAGTTGGGCCCGGCTGATCCGCGCGGCGGCGAGCGCCGTCGCCGTCGACTCCAGGATGCGGCGCACTTCGAGGAGCTCCACGAGCTGCGGCCCGCGCGACAGATCGGCGACGACCCCGAAGGTCTCCAGCAGGTCGCCGGCCTCCAACTGCGTGACGTAGATACCGGATCCGTGCCGGGCCTCCAGGACGCCGAGGACGGTCAGCGCCCGGATCGCCTCCCGCATCGAGGAGCGGGAGATGCCGAGCTGCGCGGCCAGGTCCCTTTCCGTCGGCAGCCGTTGCCCCGGTTCGAGGCTGCCGCTGCCGATCATCGCCTTGAGCTGCTCGATCGCGCGCTCCGTGACGGTGCCCCTCCGGGGCGCGGTCTGCTCCACGATGACGTCCTCCCGCTGCTGGATGCGGCGCAGTCTAACCAGCAAGGTGGTCCGACCACTACCGGGATGGTCGGACCTATCTGAGGTCTCGGAGGCGTAAAACCCGAGAAAACTTGGTTCCGCGGGGTGTTGGTCGGGCGAAGTGGTCTGATAAATATTCCGGCGCGGCCACAGTCGGGACGGGCAGTACTCGGTCGCACCCCATGACTTCCGGAGCCGAGGAGCGGTCCGATGACTGGCACCACGAAGCGCACGTACGGTTCGAAGGGCGGGGCGGTCGCACGGCGGCGGACCCTGCGCGCGGCGGCCCTCCTCGGTGCCGCCGCCCTCGCCCTGAGCGCCTGCGGCAGCACCAAGGACGACGCGGCCGGCGCCGGAGGTGGCGGCGCGGGCGACGGCAAGGGCAAGGTCGGCGTCATCCTGCCTCTGCTGACCTCGCCGTTCTGGCAGTCGTACAACGACTACGTGCCGAAGACGGCGAAGTCCGAAGGTGTCGACGCGCTGAAGACCGTCAACTCCAACAGCGACCCCTCGCAGCAGATCACCGACATCAACAACCAGCTCAACCAGGGCGTCAAGGGCCTCGTCGTGGCTCCGCTCGACAGCGCCGCCATCGCCGCCGGCCTCGACCAGGCCGAACGCAAGGGCGTGCCCGTCGTCGCCGTCGACGTCGCGCCCGAGAAGGGCAAGGTCGCCATGGTCGTGCGCGCCAACAACGTCGCGTACGGCGAGAAGGCCTGCGAGTTCCTCGGCGGCCAGGTGAAGTCGGGCAAGGTCGTGCAGATCATGGGAGACCTGGCCTCGGTCAACGGCCGCGAGCGCTCCGAGGCGTTCCGCGACTGCGTGAAGGAGAAGTTCCCCAAGCTGAAGGTCCTGGAGATCCCCGCCAAGTGGGAGTCGGACGCGGCGGCCTCCAAGCTCGACACCCTCCTCAACGCCAACCCCGACATCAAGGGCATCTACATGCAGGCGGGCGGCGTCTACCTCGCCCCCACCCTCCAGACCCTCAAGTCCAAGGGCATGCTCAAGAAGGCCGGCGAGAAGGGCCACATCGCGATCGTCTCGAACGACGGCATCCCGCAGGAGTTCGACGCGATCCGCAAGGGCCAGATCGACGCGACGGTCTCCCAGCCCGCCGACGCCTACGCCAAGTACGGCATGTACTACATCAAGGCGGCGATGCAGGGGAAGACGTTCAAGCCCGGCCCGACCGACCACGACTCGGAGATCGTCCAACTGCCCAGCGGCATCCTCGAGGACCAGCTGCCCGCGCCGCTGGTCACCAAGGACAACGTCGACGACCCGAAGCTGTGGGGAAACACGGTCAAGTGAGCGCCGACGTGAGCACCCCGCTGGTCGAGGCGCGGGGCATCGCCAAACGGTACGGGCCCACGGTCGCCCTCGCCGACGGCCGCCTCACCGTGCGCGCGGGCGAGTCCCACGCGCTCGTCGGCCGCAACGGCGCGGGCAAGTCCACCCTCGTCACCGTCCTGACGGGCCTTCAGGAACCGGACGCGGGCACCCTGTTGTTCGACGGGGAGCCCGCGCCGCCCCTCGGTGACCGCGAGGCCTGGCGCGCCAAGGTGGCCTGCGTCTACCAGAAGCCCACCGTCGTCCCCGAACTCACCGTCGCCGAGAACCTGTTCATCAACCGGCAGCCCGAGGCCCGCCGCGGCTTCTTCAGCTGGAAGAAGCTGCACACCGAGGCCACCCGGCTGCTCGACACCTGGGACATCCACGTCGACCCCGGCGCCCGCACCGCCGACCTCAAGGTCGAGGACCGCCAGATGGTCGAGATCGCCCGCGCCCTCAGCGGCGGCGCCCGCTTCATCGTCCTCGACGAGCCGACCGCCCAGCTCGACAACCGCGAGATCGAGCGCCTCTTCGCCCGCATGCGGGCCCTGCAGGACTCCGGCGTCACCTTCCTCTTCATCTCGCACCACCTCCAGGAGGTCTACGAGGTCTGCCAGACCGTCACCGTGCTGCGCGACGCCCGCTGGATCACCACCGCGCCCGTCGCCGAACTCCCGCGCCCGGCACTGGTCGAGGCGATGGCGGGAGAGGCGATCGCCGAGCAGGCGGCCGCCGCGGCGGAGGCCGTCGTCGAGCAGGACGGCGTCGACGCGCCGGTCGTCCTCGACGTGCGCGGCCTGACCTCGGACACGTACCGGGACGTCGACCTCACCGTGCGGCGCGGCGAGGTCGTCGGACTCGCCGGATCCAGCGGCAGCGGCAAGATCGCCCTCGCCGAGTCGCTGGCCGGACTGCACACCCCGGCCTCCGGCACGGCCCGGATCGACGGCGCGCCGCTGCCCTTCGGGGACGTGTCGGCCGCCCTCGCCGCCGGCGTCGGCTGCGTGCCCCGCGACCGCCACGACCAGGGCCTCGTCACCGGGATGTCCATCGGCGACAACGCCACGATGTCCGTCCTCGGGCGGCTCGGCCGGTACGGGTTCGTGGGAACGGACCGCAAGCGCTCCGTCGCCCGTGACCTCATCGAACGCCTCGACATCCACGCCGAGGGACCCGAACAGCCCGTCTCCGACCTCTCCGGCGGCAACGCCCAGAAGGTCGTCATGGCCCGCGCCCTCGCCGCCGACCCGCACCTCCTCGTCCTCATCAATCCCACGGCCGGCGTCGACGTGAAGTCCAAGGAGTCGCTGCTGCGCCGCGTCGACCACGCCCGCGACGACGGCACCGCCGTCCTGGTCGTCTCCGACGAACTCGACGACCTCCGCCGCTGCGACCGCGTCCTGGTCCTCTTCCACGGCCAGGTCACGGCGGAACACCGGGCCGGCTGGACCGACCAGTCCCTGATCGCCTCGATCGAGGGCGTCGACGATGAGTGAGCTTGCGAACGGCCGTCCCCTGGGGCGCACGGAGTGCGCCTTCAGGGGCGCGGGGCTGTATCGATCAGCGACTCCGTCGCGGGGCGCGACCAGCCACGACGTACCCGCACCCGCCAACCAACCCTTCACCCCTACGGCGCATACGCGCCCTGGAGCCCACCATGGCTGACACACAGGCCCCGTCGGCCTCACCCCAGACGACAACGAAGACCCCGCCCCGCCCGAAAACCGGCACAGCCAAAGGCGTCGTACTCCGCCGGGCCCGGGAACTCGCCCTCGTACCCGCCCTGCTCCTGCTCCTCGTCCTGGGCGCGATCCTCAACGACTCCTTCCTCACCGAACGCAACCTGATCTCGATCCTGGGCGCCTCCGCGGCCCTCGCGATGGTCGTGCTCGCCGAGTCCCTCGTCCTGATCACCGGCAAGTTCGACCTCTCCCTCGAATCGGTCGTCGGCATCGCCCCGGCCGTGGGCGCCCTCCTCGTGCTCCCCGTGGCCCAGTCCGGCTTCGGAACGGAGTTCCCCGCCGCGCTCGCCCTGCTCTCGATCCTCGTCGTCGGTGCGGCCATCGGCGCCTTCAACGGCGTCCTCGTCGTCAAGCTGAAGCTCAACGCGTTCATCGTGACGCTCGCGATGCTGATCATCCTGCGCGGCCTGCTCGTCGGCGCCACCAAGGGCAAGACGCTGTTCGGCATGCCGGACGCGTTCTTCTCCCTCGCCACGACCACGTTCCTGCGCATCCCCCTGTCCGTGTGGCTCGCCGCGATCGCCTTCGGCGTGGCCGGCGTGATCCTCAAGTACCACCGCGTGGGCCGCGCCCTGTACGCCATCGGCGGCAACGCCGACGCCGCCCGTGCCGCGGGCATCCGCGTCGAGCGGGTCATGCTCGGCGTGTTCGTCGTGGCCGGCGTCCTCGCCTCCGTCGGCGGCATCATGCAGACCGGCTACGTCGGCGCGATCAGCGCCAACCAGGGCAACAACATGATCTTCACGGTGTTCGCCGCGGCGGTCATCGGCGGCATCAGCCTCGACGGCGGCAAGGGCACCATGTTCGGCGCGCTCACCGGCGTCCTCCTGCTCGGCGTCGTCCAGAACCTGCTCACCCTCGCCCAGGTCCCGTCCTTCTGGATCCAGGCCATCTACGGCGGAATCATCCTGCTCGCCCTCATGATCGCCCGGGTCACCACCGGCCGCGCCCAGGACTGATCACCGCCCCCGCCCGAAAGGCAGCCCGTGACCCCGACCACCCCGCGCGTCACCGCGGTCGACACGTACGACATCCGCTTCCCCACCTCACGGGAACTGGACGGATCCGACGCGATGAACCCCGACCCCGACTACTCCGCCGCCTACGTCGTGCTCCGCACCGATGCCGCCGACGGGCACGAGGGACACGGCTTCACCTTCACCATCGGCCGCGGCAACGACGTCCAGGTCGCCGCGATCCGCGCCCTGCGCCACCATGTGATCGGCCGCCCGCTCGACGAGCTGTGCGCCGACCCCGGCACCCTCAACCGCGACCTGATCGGCGACAGCCAGCTGCGCTGGCTCGGCCCCGAGAAGGGCGTGATGCACATGGCGGTCGGCGCCGTCGTCAACGCGGTCTGGGACCTCGCGGCCAAGCGCGCCGCCAAACCCCTGTGGCGGCTGCTCGCCGACGCCGAACCCGAATGGCTCGTCTCCCAGGTCGACTTCCGCTACATCGCCGACGCCCTCACCCCGCAGGAGGCCCTCGACCTGCTGCGGGCCGGACGACAAGGCTCCGCCGCGCGCACCGACACGCTCCTCGAACGCGGCTACCCCGGCTACACCACCTCGCCCGGCTGGCTCGGCTACTCCGACGAGAAGCTCACCCGGCTCGCCCGGCAGGCCGTCGCCGACGGGTTCACCCAGATCAAACTGAAGGTCGGCGCCGACCTCGACGACGACATCCGCCGCTGCCGCACCGCGCGCGCCGTCATCGGCCCCGGCATCCGCATGGCCGTCGACGCCAACCAGCGCTGGAACGTCGACGAGGCCGTCGAATGGACCCGCGCCCTCGCCGAGTTCGACCCGTACTGGGTCGAGGAGCCCACCAGCCCCGACGACGTCCTCGGGCACGCCGCGATCCGCCGCGCCGTCGGCCCCGTCAAGGTCGCCACCGGCGAACACGTGCAGAACCGCATCGTCTTCAAGCAGCTCCTCCAGGCCGGCGCCATCGACGTCCTCCAGATCGACGCGGCCCGTGTCGGCGGCGTCAACGAGAACCTCGCGATCCTGCTGCTCGCCGCCAAGTTCGGCGTCCCCGTCTGCCCGCACGCCGGCGGAGTGGGACTGTGCGAACTCGTCCAGCACCTCTCGATGTTCGACTACGTCGCCCTGTCGGGAACGACGAAGGACCGTGTCATCGAGTACGTCGACCATCTCCACGACCACTTCCTCGACCCGGTCGTCATGCGCCGCGGCCACTACGCCGCCCCCACCGCACCCGGCTTCTCCGCCACCATGCGCCCCGCGTCCATCGCCGAATTCACCTACCCCGACGGTGAGTTCTGGGTGAAGGACCGCGCCGGGCAGCCCGCCACCCACCAGCCGAACGGAGCCGCAGCATGAGCGACAGCAGCGTCCAGGACTTCGCCGGACTCAAGGCCCTCGTCACCGGCGGCGCCTCCGGACTCGGCCGCGCCACCGCCGAACTCCTCGCCGCGCGCGGCGCCGACGTCGCCGTACTCGACCTCGACACCTCCACCGTCGACAAGCCGCTGCGCGCCCACACCGCCGACGTCACCGACGACGCCTCCGTCCGCGCCGCCGTGAGCGCCGCCGTCGAGGCACTCGGCGGACTCGACGTCCTCGTCAACAACGCGGGCATCGGCGCCCAGGGCACCGTCGCCGACAACGACGACGCCGAATGGCACCGCGTCCTCGACGTCAACGTCGTCGGCATGGTCCGCGTCACCCGCGCCGCCCTCCCCGCCCTGCGCGCCTCCCGCCACGCCGCGATCGTCAACACCTGCTCGATCGCCGCCACCGCCGGACTCCCTCAGCGCGCCCTCTACTCCGCGTCCAAGGGCGCCGTGCAGTCCCTCACCCTCGCCATGGCCGCCGACCACGTCCGAGAGGGAATCCGCGTCAACTGCGTCAACCCCGGCACCGCCGACACCCCCTGGATCGGCCGCCTCCTCGACAAGGCCGACGACCCGGCCGCCGAACGCGCCGCCCTCGAAGCCCGCCAGCCCACCGGCCGGCTCGTCTCCGCCGACGAGGTCGCCGGCGCCGTCGCCTACCTCGCCAGCCCGCTCTCCGGCGCCACCACCGGCACCTCCCTCGCCGTCGACGGCGGCATGCAGGGCCTGCGGCTGCGCCCCGCCGGACAGTGACGGAGACCGCGATGCGCACCCGCACCCTCGGCCGCACCCGCGTCCCCGTCACCGCCTTCGGCTTCGGCGCCGCCGGCATCGGCAACCTCTACACCCCGGTCGGCGACGACGCCGCCCGCGCCGCCGTCGACGCCGCCTGGGACGCGGGCGTCCGCGCCTACGACACCGCCCCGCACTACGGCATCGGCCTGTCCGAACGCCGCCTCGGCGCCGCCCTGCGGGCCCGGCCCCGAGCCTCCTACACCCTGTCCACCAAGGTCGGCCGCCTCCTCACCCCGTACGAAGGCGGCGGCGACGACCTCGACCACGGATTCGCCGTGCCCGCCACCCACCGCCGCGTCTGGGACTTCAGCGCCGCCGGGGTCCGACGCTCCCTGGAGGACAGCCTCGAACGGCTCGGCCTCGACCGCGTCGACGTCGTGTACCTGCACGACCCCGACGACCACGCCGAACAGGCCTTCACCGAGGCCTACCCGGAACTGGAACGGCTGCGCGCCGAGGGCGTCGTCGGGGCCATCGGCGCCGGCATGAACCAGGCGGAGATGCTCGCGCGGTTCGTCCGTGACACCGACCTCGACGTCGTCCTGTGCGCCGGCCGCTACAGCCTCCTCGACCAGCGCGCCCTCACCGGCCTCCTGCCCGCGGCCGCCGAACGCGGCGTCTCCGTCGTCGTCGGCGGCGTCTTCAACTCGGGCCTGCTCGCCGACCCGAAGCCGGGCGCCACCTTCGACTACGCCGCCGCCGAGCCCGGCACCCTCGACCGGGCCCTGCGCCTCAAGGCGCTCGCCGAGCGGCACGGCACCACCCTGCGCGCCGCCGCCCTCGCCTTCCCGTTCGGCCACCCGGCCGTCGCCGGCGTCCTCGTCGGCACGCGCTCCGCCGCCGAAGTCACCGACACCGCCGCCCAGTTCGAGGCCCGGGTGCCGGACGCCTTCTGGCAGGAGGCCCGGGAGGCGAGACTGATCGGCGCGGACATCCCCGTACCCCGAGCAAGCCCCGAACAGGAGCAGCCCGCGTGAGAGTCGCCCTGCACACCAAGGTCCGCGCCGACCGCGTCGAGGAGTACGAGCGGGCCCACCGCGAGGTCCCCGCCGAACTCACCGCCGCCATCCGCGCGGCCGGCGCCACCCGGTGGACGATCTGGCGCAGCGGCACCGACCTCTTCCACGTCCTGGAGTGCGAGGACTACGGGCGCCTGCTCGCCGAACTGGACCGGCTCCCCGTGAACATCGCCTGGCAGGCCCGCATGGCCGAACTCCTCGACGTCGTCCACGACTACTCGGCCGACGGCGCCGACGCCGGACTCCCCGTCGTCTGGGAGCTGCCGTGAGCGCGGCCGACGACCCCGGGATCATCGACGCCCACCACCACGTGTGGGACCTCGCCGTTCGCGACCAGGACTGGATCACCGGTCCCGAACTCGCCTCGATCCGGCGGGACTTCACCATGGCCGACCTGGCTCCGGAGGCGCGCGCGGCCGGGGTCGGGGCCACGGTCCTCGTACAGACCGTGACCGTCGCCGAGGAGACGCCCGAGTTCCTCGCGCTCGCCGCACGCGATCCGCTCGTCGCCGCCGTCGTCGGCTGGACGGACCTGACGCGCCCGGACGTGAGCGACGCGCTCGCCCGCCTGCGCGAGCTGCCCGGCGGACCCCACCTCGCGGGCATCCGCCACCAGGTCCAGGGCGAGCCGGACCCCGCTTGGCTGCTCCGGGACGACGTGACCCGGGGCCTCGCCGCGCTCACCGCGGCCGGGCTCGTGTACGACCTCGTGGTGCTCCCGCACCAGCTGCCCGCTTGCGTCCGGGCCGCCGCCAGGCACCCCGAGCTCACCTTCGTCCTCGACCACGCGGGCAAACCGCCGGTCTCCACAGGCGAGTTCGAGCCCTGGGCCGCCGACCTGCGCGCGCTCGCCGCGCTGCCCAACACCGTCTGCAAACTCTCCGGCCTCGTCACCGAAGCCGACTGGGAACGCTGGACGGTCGCCGGCCTGCGCCCGTACGCGGACACCGTGCTGGACGCCTTCGGCCCCCGGCGCGTCATGTTCGGCTCCGACTGGCCCGTGTGCACGCTCGCCGCCTCGTACGGCCAAGTGGTCGAGGCGGCGCGGGAGTTGGTGGGCGGCTCGGACCCGGACGTGTTCGCCGGAACAGCGCGCCGCGTCTACCTCAGCCGGGTCGGCGGCAGGAACTCGCGCACGTAGGTCCGCTCCCACCACGCGCCCGTCTCCCGCAGCTCCCGCCACGTCGTGTACCGGTAACGGAAGACGCGGGCCCGGACGTACGCGGGCGGCGTGTCCGGGAACGGATTGTGGCGCAGCAGCCGCAGCGTGTCCCGGTCGTTGTCCAGGAGCCGCTCCACCAGCGGACCGAACCACGGGCGCGCGTACGCGGGGGAGAGCGCGGCGAACCACATCAGCCAGTCGAGCCGCAGATGGTACGGGGCGAACTGGCGGGGGAGCCGGCGCGGATCGCCGGGCTTGCCGTGGAACTCGTAGGCCCGCCACTCCGCGTCCGGGCGCGGCCCCGCGTCGGCCGTCCCCTCGATGACGATCTCGTCCCGGATCCGGCCCACGCTGCCGAACGCGCCGTAGGTGTTCACCAGGTGCAGCACGTCGTAGGAGCGGTTCATGCTCTGGTGGCGGGAGAGCAGATTGCGGGCCGGGCGCACGCTCAGGACGGCGACCAGCGCGGTGAGGGCGAACACGAGGATCTCGTACCAGAGCGGCGCGGCGGGCAGCGCGGGCGGGGAGCGCAGCGGGGAGAGGTCGAGGGCGGACGCGGCGATCACGATCGCCAGCCAGTTCAGCCAGGCGAAGTTCCCCGACAGCACCAGCCACACCTGCGTCACGATCATCACGGACGCGGCCACCGTGGCGACCGGCTGCGGGGTGAAGAGAAGGAACGGAACGGCCAGCTGCGTCACGTGGTTCGCCGCGACCTCCACGCGGTGCAGCGGGCGCGGCAGATGATGGAAGAACCAGCTCAGCGGGCCAGGCATCGGCTGCGTCTCGTGGTGGAAGTACAGACACGTCAGCTTCCGCCAGCACGCGTCCCCGCGCAGCTTGATCAGACCCGCGCCGAACTCCAGGCGGAACAGCAGCCAGCGCAGCAGGAACAGGACGAGGACCGGCGGCGCCACCTCGTCGTTGCCCAGGAACACCGCGAGGAACCCGGTCTCCAGGAGCAGCGACTCCCAGCCGAAGCCGTACCAGGTCTGCCCCACGTTCACGATCGACAGATACAGCGCCCAGGGCGCCAGCCACAGCGGCAGCGTCGCCCACAACGGCACGAACCGGTCCACGCCCGCGAGTAGCGCCGCCGACAGCGCGGCCCCGGCCCAGGCGCACCCCGCGAAGAAGCGGTCCGAATAGTGCAGCCGGAACAGCGTCGGCGCCGCCCGCCACGGCACCCGCTCCAGATACCGCGGTACGGGCGTCATCCCGCGCTCGCCGATCAGCGCCCGGAACTGCAGCGCGGCCCCGGCGAACGCGACGAGGTACACCGCCGCGAGACCCCGCTGGAACACCAGCCGGGCGAGCCAGTAGTCCGGGGCGACGAACCAGTCCACCCCTCCAGTGTGGGCCCCGCCGGGCGGCCCCGGCACGACTTGCGGGCCCGTACGGCCTGCGCCCGACTGGAGCGGAGAGATCAAGGACGCCGCCGTACAGCTGGGAGAACACGTGCGCGCACGGATCAGGACCAAGACGTACGTCACCGCGCTCGGAATATCCGCGGCGCTGCTGCTCGCCGGGTGCTCGTCCGGCGACGGGGCCGGGGACCAGACCGTCGGTGTCGCCGCCGGCGCCAAGGGCACGCTGCACCTGCAGCCGATCGCCGACGACGGCCCCGACCCCTTCACGGACTCCACCGCCACGTCGGACGCGACACCGCCACCCGTCACCCGAACGCCGCAACCGGCCCCGAGCGGCAGCGCCACCGGCAACCCCGAAGGCCTGAAGTCCTACTCCGGCTCCACCCCCGGCCTCTACGGCGGCACCCGCTCCGTCGGCAGCTGCGACGTCGAGAAGCAGGTCCGCTTCCTCACCTCCGACCAGGCCAAGGCGGGCGCCTTCGCCGAGGCGAGCGGCATCGACCGGGCCGACATCGCGAGCTTCCTGCGCGGCCTCACCCCCGTCGTGCTGCGCGTGGACACCCGCGTCACCAACCACGGCTACCGCGACGGCAGCGCCACCAGCTTCCAGTCCGTCCTCCAGGCCGGCACCGCCGTCCTCGTCGACCGGCACGGCCTGCCCCGGGTCCGCTGCGCCTGCGGCAACCCGATCGCCGCGCCCGTCGCCCTCAAGGGCACCCCGCGCCAGAAGGGCAAGGCCTGGGAGGGCTACCGGCCGACCGAGGTCATCGTGATCACCCCGGCGCCCCAGATCATCCAGAACATCACCATCATCAACATCGTCAACAACACCTGGATCCAGCGCCCGATCGGCGACGACGGCCACCACGACAAGCCGGTCCCGCCGCCCGGCCCCACCCCGACCTCACCGTCACCCAGCCCCAGCGACTCCGAGACCTCGCCGAGCCCCTCCGACTCGGAATCCGACTCCGCGTCCCCGAGCGACAGCCCGTCGAGCAGCGAGTGCCCGACCCCCACGGCGACGAGCACCCCCGTCAGCCCGTCCCCCTGGCCCTCCGGCTGCCCCACCCCGACCCTCGCCTCGGACTCCCCGTCCCCGGACACCTCCTCCGACAGCCCGGCCCCCGACACGGTCCCCGAATCCCCGGACCAGCCCGACGGCGCGGGCCTGATCCCGGACGCCTCCTCCCAGGACGAAGCGACCGCCGGCTGACCCGGGCGACGCGGGGCCCCGCCCCCCCCCCCCCCCCCGCCCCCGCCCCCCCCCCCCCGCGCCCCGCCGCCGCCCCCCCCCCCCCCCCCCGCCCCGCCATCGCCCCCCCGGGTGGGGT